>JAUWKH010000160.1 GCA_030614305.1 Bacteroidota bacterium | reverse complement strand
ATGGAACAGGATCATTCATCGTGATTTTGGTTATTTTTTTTTCGGGATGACAATTATATATGCATTATCGGGTATTGCAATAAATCATGTTAAAGATTGGAATCCCAATTATATAATTAAAACAAAAAATATATCAGTTAGTATTCCTGATGAAATAAACAAAAACGAGGTTTTAAATATTCTAAAAATATTAGATGAAGAAAAAAACTATAAAAAACATTACTTTCCAAAAGAAGACCAATTAAAAGTATTTCTTAAAAACGGCACATTAAATCTTGATTTAAATAACGGGCAGGGGATAATTGAGACTATAAAAAAACGACCGATTTTTAAACCCATGAATTATCTTCATTATAATCCAATAGAATGGTGGACGTGGTTTTCCGACATATTCGCTGGTGCACTGATACTAATTGCAATTTCAGGTTTATTTATTCTTAAAGGAAAAAAGGGAATCACAAAACGCGGAGCATGGTTGACAATATTGGGAATTTTGATTCCGGTTATTTATTTATTGATATTTTATTACTAAAATTATTAATAAATAATCACAAATGAACGAAATAATAATAATAATAATATTTTTACTGTGGTATATATTATCACTTGTAATATCTGTAAATATTGGTAAGAAGAGAAAAATAGGGGAGGAGTGGTCTTTCTTTTTTTGTATGATTTTAAGCCCGGTTATAGGAATAATTATAACATTGGTTTCTATGAAGATAAATAAATTAGAAGTCGACAGAAATTCTATAATATAAAAAATCTCCCCGCTACATTCTTCGGGGAGATTCATACAATTAATTACTCATTGCTTTCTCGAAGCGTTTAATTTATTATTCGGGTGATTTAGTGAACTTGTTATAAAGCCATGCAAAAATTGCACATCCTATAAATCCATCAACAAAAGCCCATGCTAAGCCAATAAATGCTCCATACCAGGTTACGGAATAGCCAAGATAAACAACACCTAATTTAGCAAGCAACACCCCTGGATGCCCGAAAATTAAAAACCAATAGGTTAGGAGAAAAATTGCTAAACCCCATACAATTCCTCCTGCAAAAGCAAATGATTTTAAGTTTAATTTCATAAAAACCTCCTTTTTGTGAATGTTAAATTGATTAATTGTAAATAAACTTAAAATTAAAAATATAAAAGTAAATAAAAATTATTGATTAAAAAAGTTAAAACAGTAAAAAAACAGACAAAAGATAATTAATCTACCAACAAAAAATCTATTTGCTTTCTTGATAAGTCTACATCCTTAACCTTAATATTTACTTTATCACCGAGCTTATAGGTATTACCAAAAGACTGACCAATTATGCGATAATTATCTTCATCAAGATAATAAAAATCATCCTTCATATCTTTAAGGTGTATCATGCCCTCACATTTATTTTCCTCGATTTCAACATAAAGCCCCCATTTGCTGACCCCTGAAATCAAACCGCTAAATTCTTTTCCGACTTTATCTGATAAAAATTCAGCTTGTTTGTATTTAATCGAATCGCGTTCAGCACCAACTGCCTTTCGTTCCATTTCAGAAGAGTGCTCACAAATTTCTTCGTATTCTTTTTGATTTACCGAGGGCTCATTATGTAAATACCAATTTAACAAACGATGGGTTACAAGGTCGGGATAACGCCTGATAGGTGATGTGAAATGCGAATAATAGTGAAAAGCCAAACCATAATGACCAATGTTATGAGTTGAATATTCAGCTTTTGACATTGTTCTGATGGCAATGGTTTCAATCATATTTTCCTCAGCCTTTCCTGATATTTCATTAAATAAATTGTTAAGCGATTTTGAAAGATTTTTCTGTGTGTTGATATTTAAGTTATAACCGAGTTTTTCTAAAAACCGAACGAATGTATTTAGTTTTTCAGCATTGGGTTTATCATGAATGCGGTAAATAAAAGTTTTTGGTTTTTGTTTTCCTTTCCTTTTTCCGATAAATTCAGCTACGTGGTAATTTGCAAGTAGCATAAATTCTTCAATAAGTTTGTTTGCTTCTTTTTGTTCTTTAATATAAATGCCTATTGGTTTTCCGTTTTTATCAAGATTAAATTTAACTTCTTGTGTTTGAAAATTTATTGCTCCATTTTTAAAACGCTCAATTCGTAATTTTGTGGCAAGGTTATTTAAAATACATATTTCTTCGGCATAATCTCCTTTTTCCGTTTCAATAATTTTCTGGGCTTCTCCGTAATTGAATCTGCGATTGGAGTTTATTATTGTTTTACCAAACCATTTATTAATAACTTTTGCATTATTATCCATTTCAAAAACAGCAGAAAAACATAATTTTTCTTCATTGGGTCTTAATGAGCATACAAAATTTGAGAGCTTTTCAGGCAGCATGGGAATAACCCTGTCAACAAGATAAACTGATGTTCCTCTTTTATAAGCTTCTTTGTTGAGCATTGAAGCGGGTTTAACATAGTGGGAAACATCAGCAATATGTATACCAACCTCCCAGTTGCCGTTATTTAATTTTTGAAGCGACAGGGCATCATCAAAGTCCCTGGCATCGCGTGGATCAATGGTAATAGTAAAAACACGCCTGTAATCTTTACGGTTTTTTATTTCAGAGTTTTTTATTTCAGCACTAATATTTTCAGCTTCTTTTTCAGTGTTGGCAGGAAAGGATAAAGGAAAATCATGTTCAGCCAGAATAGATTGCATTTCCACATTATTATCTCCGGGATATCCGAGAATTTTTGTTACTTCCCCGAAGGGATTTTTAGAATGTTTGGGCCAATCGGTAATTTTTACAATAACTTTTTGACCGTTTTTTGCTTTGTTGACAGCACTTTTTGGAATAAAAATATCAACAGGTGAAGATTTGCTGTCAGGTATGAGATAAGCAAAGTTTTTTGTTATTTCAATGGTTCCCACATGTTGTTTTTTATCGCGGGATATTATTTCAATTATTTGCCCTTCGATTTTTCTGCCCTTCCTTTTTGGAAACAGAAATACTTTAACCTTATCTCCGTTAAGGGAGCGATAAGTGTTATTAGCTGAAATATAAATATCTTCCCCGCCTTTTTCAGGTATAACATAGGCTTTACCGGTTTGTTTCATATCAACAATACCGGTGATATAAGATTTTTTTCCTATAAAATCATTAATTAATGAGGGGTTCAGCTTATATTTTCCGGGCTTAATTTCATTGATTTTATTGTTTTCGGAAAGCTCCTTCAAAACATTAATGACCAAATCTTTACTTGCCAGATCCGTAATTTCCAGCAAATGTGATATCTGTTTATAATTATAAGCCCTGAAAGGATTATTATTAAATAAACTTAATATGCTTCCGGTAAATGTACTTTTACCTTTTAATTTCTTTTTTTCTTCCAATTTCATTATTATTATTATTTTTACAAAATTAAGAATTATTCCGGTTTATTTTTTTATTAAAATATTATCAATCATGAAAAAACAAAATTTAAAAATTACAGCGCTATTGATAATAGCAGCAATACTCGTGGGCTTTATAAGCTCATGTAAAAAAGATAATAATGATAATCCCGAACCACCAACATGTATTTTAACGCTTGGTGTGATATTGCCGTTGGACAATGATAATGGACAGCTTCGGGAAAATGCTATCAAAACAGCTATTGATGAAATTAATGCAAATGGCGGAGTATGTGGAGGATACAGTATAGAGTTGATTGTCAGGAGCTCGGAAGGTGAGAACAGAGAAGTTGCAGCAGCAGCAGCAGCAAATGATATTATTTCGAATGCTACAAATCTTATCGGATTTGCTACTTCTTATTCTACATCCTCAAAGGGGGTAGTTACACAGGTTTCCGAACCAAGTCATTATCCAACTATTTCCGGTTCGGCAACAGCTGTAAATTTATCGGGTATTTCTGATTATTTTCAACGCCTGTGCCCTCCTGATAGTTATCAGGCGAATGTTTTAACACAAAAAGCTACTGAGATTGGAATAACTACAGTTGCTATAGCCGTAGAAGAAAATGATTTTTATTCTGAGGGATTATCGGAAAACTTCCAGGCCGTTTTCGGAGCTGGGGTAGTTGCCGAAGTAAAGTTTATTAAAAACGATCCCGACTATGTAAATAAACTGAATCTGCTATTAGCCGATTCTCCTGATGCTATTTTTATTTCAATGCTTGATTCCGATGTTTATGTTGAATTTATTGATAGCCTTTATCAGATTAATAATGAAAAAGATCTTACAAATACACATTTTATTCTATGTGACGCCTTACATTCAGAGAACATTTTTGATGCCCATGTTGAAATAATGATTGGAGAAATAAATGGCAAACCGAAAAATTTCGGGAGCGTTTCCTTTCCGGATACAACAACAGATGCATATAAATATTTTGCTGAAAAGTTAATGGAAAAGTACGGACAGAAGGTTGGTTCGTTCAATGCACAATTTTATGATATAGGATATATTTTTGCTTTAGCAATTGAAGAAGCATCATATATTACAGGATTGGGTAACATGGAGTTATTCAGAGAGGCCGTTAATGAACAAATAAGGATTGTTACCAATTTTGAATTTGGAGATTTTATAGTTTATCCGGATGACGGATGGCCGAACATTAGGCTTGCAGCCGATATAAGTGGTGTAGATTATAGTGGCGCTTCCGGAAACTGTAATATTGATGATGAAGGAAATACAATGACCCCATATTTAATTTTTAAGATTGTTGGCGAAAGCGGTGATTATAGTTTTAAAAATATAGAGTATATAAATCCTTAGTTTTAAGTTTTAAAATATTCCCCTGGGAATAGCTTCGATTAATTTTTTTGTGTATTCGGATTTTGGATAATTGTAAATTTGGTCTGCATCACCGATCTCTTCAATTTTGCCGT
>JAUWKH010000136.1 GCA_030614305.1 Bacteroidota bacterium | reverse complement strand
TTCCATTTATTTGCCAGATTATATATTTGCTGCAGAGATATTTTATTTTCAAAAGCACAAATTGTAAGCATTTCTTTACAAAAACCGTAATCATTTTTTTAAGGTAAGGTGGTTTTAACCTGGATTCCCAATCCTGCAAGTTCTCATCGTGTTTCACTATGTTATCAAAAGCCATGTCAATATCTTCCTTTTGAACTTCAGTCCTGTTTTGTTTATGAAGAATTGTATCTGATTCTTCAATAATAAGTTGAATGAAATATGGTATGAGAATATCTATTTTCTTTAAAATATAATTTGTTTGTTCTTTTCCGATTTGCATACTTGCATCATCAGTTAATTGTTTGATAAGTTGAATAGCTTCATTTTTGCTTAATGGAGAAATCCGTATGCGATGGAGTTCGTTAATTAATTTTGGTCTGTCAAGAGTTTCCACAACTTGTTCCAGTCCAATTGAACCGGCTAAAACAAGAATAAAACGGCTGAAATTTTCATTTTGACGAATAGCTCTGAGGGTGTGAAGCATATCAATTGCCTGTTCTTTGCCTTCATTTTTTTTAATTGAAGAAACAACTTCCGGAAATTCATCTAAAAACAAAACCACTTTATGGTCCATCTTGTTTAATTCATCAATCAGTGATAATAGCTCTTCTTTATAATCTAATTCCTTCGTAAAAAATTTTATACTTCCTTCTACACTAATTTCGCCTATTCCGCGGCTTTTTATCCACTTACTGACTTTATTCTTTGTTTTTCTATATGTGTTAAGTTGATTTAACAGAATATTAAACAGATGTTTGAAAAACTGTTTTTGATTCCTGTCTGATTCGATGTTTTCATAGCGACAAATATAATCAGGCAGACAATTCAGTGCCAGGTCTTTCATGATAGATGTTTTACCGACTCTTCTTGGAGCAGTAAATAAAATATGATTTCCTTTGTTTATTTCACGCCAGAATTCATCATTTATGTATTGGCGGCGTATATAACTATCACCTTCAGCAGGTGGGCCAATTTTGGTTTTTGGATGTATCCACTTTATATTTTCCATAATGACAACAAATTTGTTGGCAAAGATACATAACAACAATATTGTTGTCAAGTTTTTTTGACAATATTTTTATTGTCAAATATTTTAATATAATTACTGTTTTTCGTAAACATAAATAAAGTTGAATATTTAAAGATATATAATACAGAATAACAGCATAATACAACTTGATCTTTTATGATTTAATCGCACCCGAATTTTTTTTTAACGCTACAGATTTTCATTTTTCCTTACTGCCGTTGATTTTTAATAGGCCGTTCTTTCAAATACTCCCCTGACATTTTAGAATTCTCTTAGAATCTCTTGCTGCAATAAAAAGCGAGGGCCTTGTGTTAAGCAATCCTTGAGCGAGCTTAATGAGGTTAATTTTACAAACATGCAAAAAAATATTTAAAAACCTTGAAATTTACTTTTATAAAAAAAGTGAGTAGCTTGGATTGCGGGGTTTTATTGCTGCTTAGAGATTCTTATGGGAATTCTAAGAAGTCTTGAACTTTTGGTTCTTTTGGTTCAAGCCAAAAGAACAATAAAAAAAATCTTTTATAAATATTTGTGTTTAGAATGTCCTAATGCTGAAAAAGGACAACAAAATTGTTGTCAAGTTAATATTGAAAGAACTTTAAAATTAAGTAAAAAATAATGGTTTTAGAAATGGAATGTTTTTAATACAAAACAAATTTATTTTAGCTGTAAAGTGGTTTTGAAAACACTGTCTTCATCAAACACCCAACAGAAACTCCATTGTATCAATGCCATCAGCATAATCCCATAATTGCGGTGACTGGCTTTTACCAAAAGAAATGCAGGAATTTATTTCTTTGTCATTTGAAATTAGACACTGAATTTTATCAGCATTTGAATTTAATAAATTATTTAATTCGTTCTTATTATCATAATATTCATAGTAAATCACTGAAATAGGGGAACTAAATCCTTCATCCTCTTTTAACATTAAAAAACCGTTATCAAGATGTACTGTTTTATTTATAAGATAAATTGATTTATAATAATCGTAATTATTGCTGTATTTATAATGCTTAATAATGTTTTTATGATTTTTGACTGCTTCAAAAAACTTATCAAAAGAATAAGGTTTAGGAACAAAAAGTTTTGAAACATTACGGCAGCCCAAACCGAAATAAGTAAAAATATCTTCTCCCAACATTCTTAGTTCATCCTGCGTTTCATTGCCGGAAATAACTGCCACACCGTTTCTGTTTTTGCGTATTATATTCGGGTATTTACCAAAATAATATACAAAATAACGCGAAGTATTATCACTGCCTGTTGCAATAATAACATCAGAATCTTTTAATTCTTTATCTGTAAATTCAATTTTATCTTTAAATTCAGGCTCAATGTCAATCAAAACTTTTGCAATAGCAGGCAATAATTCCGGGTCTTGCGATGAAAGTTTCCCTGCAAAAATATTTCCGGAAATCAACACACACAAAAAGTCGTGAAAGCCAACTACAGGAATATTACCCGCCATTACAACACCTACCCTTTTTGATATTTTATTAATATTAAATTTTTTAATATATGTCTTGATCCATTTTTTTATATTCTCTTCTTTTAAGCTTTCGGAAATTGAAGTTATTGCATTCCTTATATTTTCTTCAGTAAACCAAGCATTTTTTGTATAACTTGTTTTAACAATATTGTTAAATGAATTGTAATGTTTTTTTAAGAGAACATTTGAATTATCGTTCAACTCAACATCTTTTTTAAAAAAACTTAAAAATTCTCCTAAGCTGATAAATGTTTTAATTCTTTTATTTAAATCCATTTTTCTTAAGTTATAATATTGTGTTCAGAATATAAAGGTAAAAAATAAAACCTTGTAGGTTTTTCGACCATAATATATATTTGCAAAAATACTTCAAATAATTTTATGGCAATGTTGTTTTTTATAGGTAAAATGATTTATCTTTGCTTGTTTTTTTTATCACAATTAATAACTAAAATATACTATTATGAAAAAACATAATTTTTATGCAGGACCATCTATCCTGCCGCAATACACGATTGAAAATACTGCAAAAGCTATATATAATTTTGCAGATATGGATTTATCGTTAATGGAGATATCGCACCGTAGCAAGCAATTTATTGCTGTCATGGATGAAGCTGTATCATTATTTAAAGAACTCTTAAAAATTCCCGAAGGTTATTCGGTTTTGTTTTTAGGAGGCGGTGCAAGCACCCAGTTTGCAATGGTTCCATATAATTTATTTATAAAAAAAGCTGCCTATCTAAATACAGGTGCATGGGCAAAAAAAGCTATTAAAGAAGGAAAAATATTCGGTGAAGTTGACGTTGTTGCATCTTCAGAAGATAAGAATTTTGCTTACATTCCTAAAGATTATACTGTTCCTGATGATGCTGATTATTTTCACATCACAACCAATAATACCATTTACGGAACTGAAATAAAAAAAGATTTGGATGTTAATGTTCCTTTAGTTGCTGATATGTCATCTGATATTTTCAGCAGGCCTGTTGATGTTTCAAAATATACTATTATTTATGGAGGAGCACAAAAGAACTTAGCTCCTGCCGGAGTTACATTTGTTATTGTAAAAAATGATGCCTTAGGAAAAGTTGACCATCCTATGCTTACAATGCTTGATTACAGAACTCATATTGATAAAGAATCAATGTTTAATACACCTCCCTGTGTACCTATGTTTGCAGCACTTCAAACTTTAAAATGGCTGAAAAATTTAGGTGGTATTGAAGAAATGCATAAAATCAACATTAAAAAAGCAGGTATGCTTTATGACGAAATTGACAGAAGCCCTCTTTTTAAAGGAACTGTTTTGTATAAAGAAGACCGCTCATTAATGAACATTTGTTTCGTGATGAACGACGGATATGAAAAATATGAAAAAGAATTCTTTGATTTTGCTTCCGGAAGAGGAATGATAGGAATTAAAGGACACCGCTCGGTAGGTGGTTTCAGAGCTTCTACTTACAATGCTCTTCCAATTGAAAGCGTTGAAGCTCTTATTAGTGTAATGCAGGATTTTGAAAAAACAATTTAAAAATTTATTATTATGACTAAAATTTTAATAGCAACCGTTAAGCCGTTTGCTCCGGCAGCAGTTAATGCGATAAAAGAAATCTTTGATAAAGCAGGATATGAAACTATCCTTCTTGAAAAGTATCCGGAACAGTCGGATTTTGTTAAAGCAGTTGAAGATGTTGACGCTTTAATTATCAGAAGCGATAAAGCTACGAAAGAAGTTATTGATTCGGGAAAGAATCTAAAAATCATTGTTAGAGCAGGCGCCGGATACGATAATATTGACCTTGAAGCAGCTACCGGTAAAGAAGTTGTTGCAATGAACACTCCGGGACAAAACTCAAATGCAGTTGCCGAACTGGCATTCGGAATGATGGTTTACCTTGCAAGAAACCAATTTAACGGCACTGCAGGCACTGAACTTCGCGGGAAAAAACTCGGAATCCACGCTTATGGAAATGTCGGAAAATATGTTGCCAAGATAGCAAAAGGCTTTGGAATGGAGATTTATGCTTATGATCCGTTCATCCCAAAGGAAACTATTGAAAAAGATGGTGTGAAAGTTTTGGACTCAGTTGAGGAACTTTATAAAACTTGCCAGTATATTTCAGTAAATATCCCTTCAAATGAAAAGACAAAAAACTCAATTAACTACCAACTTCTTTCATTAATACCAAAAGGTGCTACACTTGTCAACACTGCAAGAAAAGAAGTTGTTTGTGAAGAAAGCTTATTAAAAATATTTGCTGATAGAAATGACTTCAAGTACATCTCAGACATTGCTCCGGGTTGCAAAGACGAGATTGCCGGAAAATTCGAAGGAAGATTTTTCTTTACACCTAAAAAAATGGGTGCTCAAACATCTGAAGCTAATATAAATGCCGGTATTGCAGCAGCTACCCAAATCATCAATTATCTTGAAAAAGGTGATAAAACTTACCAGGTAAATTAATCAAATTTTTAACTAATTAAAATAACTACTAATATGGAAAATGGATTTGAGAACGAAAAAACATTTACTTTCTTCAGGTTTGAAGATTTGAGAATATATCAGAAAGCGCTGGATTATATCAATTGGGTTTATGAAGCAACAAAATTATTTCCCGAACAAGAGAACAATGATTTGACTCCAAGGTTTAATAATGCATCCAGAAATATTGCTCTGAACATTGCCGAAGGTTCTGCAAGGAATAAAAGTCAGTTTGTTTATTATCTGAAAATGGCAAAAAGCTCAGTTAGAGAATGTCTGGTTTATACAACCATTTCACATAATCTGAATT
>JAUWKH010000124.1 GCA_030614305.1 Bacteroidota bacterium | reverse complement strand
GAAATTAGCCGAAATTACTGATTCGGGAATCCCTGTTCATTTATTTCGCGGCAATCATGATATCTGGGCTTTTAATTATCTTAACAGGGAAATTAATATTCAACTTCACCGAAAACCTGTTATTAAAAAATTTAACGGAAAAATTTTTTATCTGGCACATGGCGATGGACTCGGACCGGGTGATACAGGTTATAAATTCCTGAAAAAAACTTTTGAGTGTAAACTTAATCAGTGGTTATTTCGTTGGCTTCATCCTGATTTAGGAGCACAAATGGGTTTGTACTTTTCAAAAAAGAGCAGGTTGGCAAATTTAGCCAAAGAAGGCAAAAAAGAAAACAGTACTCCTCTTCAGGAGGAAATGCTGTTCAAATACAGCAACGAAATTTTAAAAAAAGAACCTTCAATCAATTACTTTATTTTCGGACACAGGCATGTACCCATCAGTGCTCAGCTTTCCGAAACCTGTAATTTAATAATTCTCGGCGATTGGATAACAAATTTTTCTTATGCTGTCTTTGATGGAAATGAAGTAAAAATAAAATTCTACAAACCTAACTAAATGTAATAAACGCATTTGCTAAAAAATTCCAAACCGTAACTACTGCTATTGCAAAAACTTTTGACAGGTAAAAATTTAACTTAAATTTAGTTACGATTATCCAAAGGATAAGTGTGTTAATACCCAAACCTATCAATGAGATTATAATAAATTCCGAATATTCAACAAATATTTCAGGGTCTGTACTTTTGAAAGTCCATACACGGTTTAAAACATAATTTGAACTGGCAGCAAGAGTAAAACCTATTGCATTTGAAACATATTTCTGGATTTTAAGGATTTCCTTACAGATGTATGTAAATCCGAAATCTATAAATAATCCGGAAAAACCTACAATTCCGAATTTTATAAATTTATATAAAAAAGACAGTGACCAAATTTCGGACATAAAAAAATATTAATAAAAACTTATAACATTCAATTTCTTATCTCTATATTGAGTGACAGCAGCAGTGGCAGAACATCCTCACTGCAAACTGCCATTATTACTGCTACTTATTTACAGATTAACCAGCAAAACTTTCTTCTCCCCATTCCTGATGATATCAACAGTGATAATTTGTCCCGGCTCAATTTTTTTCAGGCGATTCATATAATCATAAATATTTTTAACGGGTTTACCTTCTATAGCAATAATTAAATCATCTTTCAACATTCCTGCATTTTCAGCGGGTTTACCGGGAGTAATTCCACCCACAGCCAGACCATTTTCCTGAGCAGATGTAAAATCAGGCATAATTCCCAGTGTAACTTTCAGCTTTTTCCCATATTTTGATTTCTTCTTTTGTCCCGCAGCTTTGAATGTAAGTTTATCAGGTCTGTTAATAATATCAAATATCAAATTATAAGAAAAATCAGCAACTAATTTTTGACCTTCAAAATTTATAATTTCAATATCATCAAAAGGTGTATGATAATCGGCGTGAGCACCTGTTGTGATAAAAAACACAGGAATATTTTCAGCATAAAAAGAAGCATGGTCAGAAGGTCCGTAGCCTTCGGGAGAATATTTTAGTTTGATTTTACTTCCTTCAGCTAAATTATCAAGAATTGACACAGCTTCGGTTGAGGTACCTGTGCCGCTTATAACAATTGCTTTTGATTCAGGATTTAATCTACCGATCATATCAAAATTTATCATTGTTTTGATATTTCCAAAATCTGTCAACGGATTGGCTGTAAAATATTTTGAGCCGAGAAGTCCCATTTCTTCAGCACCAAAAGCCATAACAATTACGCTTCTTTTAAGTTCATTTTTATGGGCTGCTAATTTTTCGGCAATTTCAATAATACCGGCAACTCCCGAAGCATTGTCATCAGCGCCGTTATGCACTGCATTTGTATCCGGCATTCTGGATCCCGAACCAGGTCCGCCCATACCCAAATGATCATAGTGAGCTCCAATTACAACAAATTCATTTTTCAGAACAGGATCATTACCCTCAATCATTGCAACAACATTTTGAGTTCGAGCTATTTTCTGCAAAATCTCAGTTGATGCGTCAACTATAACAGGCACTTCAAAACTTGCAGGCTTATAACTATTATTTAATTGTTTTTCAAGATTTTCTATAGTCTGATTATTTTGCTCCAGTATTTTGTCAGTAATGTTTCTTTTAATATTTATCACAGGCAGACCTGAATTTGATTTTGTTTTATCAAAATACAATGAGACCAGGTTATCTTCTTTATCAATTTCAACACCCGTAACAAACAAAACACCTGCTGCACCTTTGTCTCTTGCCGTCAACACTTTGTCGCGGTCATCGGCATAAGGCAAATATTTGTTTTCTTCTTCGTTAATATCAGGTGTGCCTCTTAAAATAATTACCCATTTATCAGACACATCAATATTTTCATAATCGTTCCATTTGATGCTGTCTTTATCAATGTCAAATCCATACCCAACAAAAACGACAGATGCTTTTAGTTCATCATTTTTACTGAACGAATATGGAGCAAAGTCTTGGTTAAGTTTTCCTTCAAACTTTTTAAAAGAAAAAGAGTTGTTATCACCGGTTTTTATTTCTGTAACAACGTTAAAATATTGAAAGCCATCATCACCAAGTAATCCGGCATCAAAAGTTTTGAATTGATTTCTTATATAATCTGCTGCTTTTTTCCCTCCGGGTGTTCCCGGCTTTCTGCCTCTTAAAGAATCTGAGGCAAGAATAGAAATATGCTCTTTTAGCTCGTTTACGGTTATTTCAGGATTTTGCTGAATCTGGGCAAATAAACCAGCGTTAAAATTTATTAAAATCAGTAATGCCAACTTTATAAATAATGTTTGTTTCATCCAAATAAAATTTAAGGTAATAAAATTAAGCTGCGAAGGTATTAATAAACCTGTTAGATTTATATTGTTATACCGAAAAAAATTGTTCCTATAAATTTGCAAAAAACCAACGGGTTAACCCGTTGGTTATCATATACAATTTTTTGTATTTTTGTTCAGTACAAGTTTATAATAACTCTATTGCCCTTTTAGAGATTGAACTCTTTAAATCAATACAAATTTTTTCGTAATAGAATATTTATTTGTAATTATTTTGTAAAAATAAACTCCTGCCGGTAAATCCGAACCATCAAATTCAACTTCATAACTTCCTGAATCACGTTCTTCATTAATGATCTTTCTTATTTCATTTCCCTGAACGTCAAATATGCTTAATGTTACAAAACATGGTTCAGGTAAATAAAATCTGATACTTGTTGATTTGCTGAATGGATTAGGATAATTTTGAGAAAGCGAAAAAGTTGAGGATTCAGCGGGTTTTTCAATTGCTGTAAAAATAAATGGTGTGAATTGCAATCCGTCAATCCATAATTCAAAGCCCACATCCCATGTATCGGCATGAAACTCAAAATAACTAATACTATCTAATGAAATATTGCCAAACGAAGTTCTTGACCATAAAGAATTGCCTGTTATCGGAATTGAATAATTTTTCCAGGTTCCGATTGTCGGATTTAAAATTGAAGATGCTGAAGTTGTATATTTATAATAGGCGCCACAGTCATTTCCTAAAATAATATGGCAAAATTGAAATCCATATGGGGAATAATTTTCTGATTTTAACCAAATATTTATAGAATCGTTTTCTGTAAAACTCCATGAGGCAATGGAATCGCCGCCGGGTCTGTAAGTTGCAGCAATATCCCATCCATTAGGAGTAGAAATATGAACGGATGCAAAGCCAACCTTCTTATCAGTAGAATCCCATTCAATAATTGTAGGTTCATGCAAGCCATACCACCAACACGATTCAGGATAAGCATACCATACAGCCGGAGGTTCCGACAGGTCGTTAGGCGGGGTTTTCTGAAATACCGGTTCATCACCGGGAATGTATGGATGCCAGATAACTTCACCTTTTGCCGGATTATCATACACATCATAAATATTGCATGCAATTATTTCCTCATCATTTATCATAAAATTATTATCAATAGCCCAAATATCATATTGTGAATTATTTTCAATATGAAAAAAAATACTTCGTTCAAAAAGATTAGCGGTTATTGAATCATCTGTTGATAATCCTTCAAGATATATACCGTTTCTGTTATTTATGAACTGATTGTCCCTTACAACCAAATGCTCGGTTTCCTTTGCCGAGATTGCAACAGTGTTACCTTCAATAATATTATCATAAATATAATAATCATGCGAAAACTGGTCTTGATAAGGAGGTATTCCATCACCTTCCCATAGTTCAAAGCCGTTAGGATTATTGTTTATTATATTATTTGTAAATGTATTATTAAAGCCCCTGTCAACAGCAATACCTGAATATTGATTGCCAATTATTTCATTGCTGTCAACTATGCTGTTAAAAGAATATCCCAGCCAAAAACCATAATGACTGTAATTGCAGAGATTGTTTTTATAAACATTTCCATCTGCAAATGTAGCTTCAATGGCATTGTGAGGTGAGTAAGAACAATCGTTATAAGCAAAGTAATTATTATTTGGAATTGTTGAATAATTATATTGCCCTAAAAATATCCCGTCACCTGAATATGTTAAGTCGTTATGCTCCACACGGTTTTCATTTGAAACTATCAGCAAAATTGCTGCACAATCGCTGGGATCGGTCTCGCGGTTGACATGGGAGCAATCATTGTGATGAATATTACAACTGTCAGTAAAATTCATCCTGACACCAAATCCGGTATTCCAGTTTAAAACATTATCATGGATATGTATGCTATCGCATTCATACATAGCTATTCCATCATTTTGTTGGGTCATTAAATTTGAAAATAGCTCAGAAACTCTGCTTTGGTGCATTAAAACACCGCCTCCTAATGCCTGGTCAACACCTGTCCAGATAGAGATCCATCCGGTAGTATCCTTTTGGTTGTATGAAAAGTTATTATCATTTATTACAATATTATGTGAGTTTTTAATTACTGTTGCATAATAATAATTAAAAACAGCATCAAAGTTTTTGATTACTATATTATTTGAATTTTCAATATAAACCATATAACCTAAATAATTCTCACCATCAACCGTAACACTGTCGCCATCAATAATAATATTTTCTTTTCCTACAATCTGAATTACACCATCTTCATCAAAATCGCCGAATGTATAATCGCCGGCAGCTATTTTTATCCATGAGTTGCTTGGTATTTCCCAGTTATCCTGCAATGGCAGGTATTGCTGAGAATAAGTAAGAGTTGCAAAAAATAACAAAGCAAAAATTAGTAGTACAAATTTTTTCATAATGCCTCCTTTTTATTAAATGTTTTCTCAAAAGTAATAATATTTTACAAATTTAGATTACCGGATTAGCTGGTTAGCGGTTATAAATTATTTGCCGTTTTCATTTAATCTAAACAGTTTAATTCAGTTAGCACCGAAGTAGCTTACTGACTTCAAACCGCTTACCAGCTTATTATCATTATAAACATTCACTGTTGTCCGAACAAGAATAATCTTCAAGACTTACGAGGTTTTGAAAACCTCGTAGATCTGTTTCACTGATAGAGAAATGAAATGTTTTAATACAAATTAATTAACAATCATTTTCTTTGTTACTGCATCCTCACCTGCAAATACCGTGTAGAAATAAACTCCCGGACTTAATTTGCTTGCATCAATAGTTAATG
>JAUWKH010000317.1 GCA_030614305.1 Bacteroidota bacterium | reverse complement strand
TTTCTTTGAAAAAATCGGAACTATTTTTGAAGATTTTGAAACCGGTGATTTTACAAAATTTGACTGGAATTTAGGAGGTAGTTATCCATGGATAATCACTGGCGAAAATCCTTATGAAGGATCTTATAGCTCAAAATCCGGCAACATCCCTAATTATGCTTCTTCAAGTATAACATTATCAGCAGAGGTAACAGCTGATGATTCCATTAGCTTTTTTAGGAAAGTTTCTTCCGAGTTGGACTACGATTTTCTTGAGTTCTATATTGATAATAATCTAAAAGATCGTTGGTCAGGAACTTCAGAAGGATGGAAAAGAGAAGCATTCCCCGTTGAAGAAGGAACTCATACCTTTAAATGGGAATACGTAAAAGATGCTTATGTTACAGGTGGAAGTGATTGTGCATGGTTGGATTATATAATACTTCCCCCAATCTATACATTAACGGTTTATGCAGGTGTTGATAGTGTTATCTGTGAAGAAGATGATCATTTTTGTTCTGCTGTAGCAACCGATTATGTTTCACTTGAATGGACTTCTTTAGGAAGTGGTACATTCAACGATAATACTATTCTTGATCCTATATATACTCCAAGTGAATACGATATACTTGTAGGTTCTGTTACATTAAACCTGGAAGCTACTGATGATGAAAGCAATACTGTTGAAGATAATCTTTTACTCAGCTTTAACTACAATCCGTTAGCACCTGATACTGTTATTGGTCCTAATGAAGTTGATTTGTTGTTAACTACAACCTCTGAATTTTTTACAAATCATGTTGAAGATGTTTTATCTTATGAATGGAATGTAGAACCTGAGGAAGCCGGAACCATCACCGGAACAGATACAACTGCTTTTGTTGAATGGGATTCGTTATATAATGGAATAGCAATAATTTCAGTAAGAGCAATTAATAATTGTGGACCAGGAAATTACTCCGAAGGATTAGAAGTTAATGTTTATAATTCAGTAATGATAAATGAAAACAGTAATGATCTTAATATTAGAATTTATCCGAATCCAAGCACAGGTAACTTTACAATAAATCTAAATTCTTATAAAACAGTAAAATTAAATATTAAGATAAGTAATCCTATTGGTTCGATCATATATAAGGAAAGTAATATCCAAATAAATGACAATTATACAAATACTCTTGACTTGAGCAATCTTCCTGCAGGAATTTATTATCTGATTATTGAAGGTAATAACATCAATAGTATTAACAAGATTCTTATCCAGAAGTAAGATTATTTTAGCTGGTAAGCGGTTTTGAACCGCTAACCAGCTTTATCAATCTCAATTAATTTCTATAAGTTTCAAAGATTCTGAGACAAGAATAATAAGTAAAATTTTAACAATGATAGCCATATCGGATGACTTGTTAATTAATTGATAAATTTGATTTATTAACCTGCTGACTCTGAGTAAATTAATCATCTGTTAATTCAACTCTATTGCTTTCTTGTTTTTAATTTATTATCTTTGTATAAAAAAATTAAAGCCATGAAAACAGCTAAAATTATTTTACTGTTTGCTTTGCTTTTTAATATTGCTCAAGCGCAGGTAATTTATACCGATGTGGTTCCCGATGCTTTATTTTCATATCCCGTTTATTCATATTCCATTGATATTAATAATGACGGGGAGGTTGATTTCAAGTTTATATATATTTCTATTCAGGAATATGACACATGGACTACAACATGCGAAATCGAAACATTTGGTGACAATCAAGTAGCTATTAATAACGGGAGTGCTGCGGTGATTCAACTCGGCGAAGAAGTAAATAATAATCACGAATGGTCTGTCCAAAACGAAGTAATAATGTATGTTCACAATACTGTTTATGGGCATTCCGGAAACTGGTATAATGTTGACCAGGGTTTTGTTGGTCTTAAAATAAACACTTCAAAGGGATCATATTACTCGTGGGTACGCATTCATTTTAAGGGATGGAACCACAAAGTTATTGATTACGCATACAACACCACGGCAGGTGAATTTATATTGGCCGGTAACGATATTCCCTCGGGTGCAACTTCTGTTTATGCCAACGATCAGTATGATTATTTTGATGGAAGGGATATCCATGTTTCTTTCACGAAAGCCCTTATTGAAAATAATTTTTCCGAATACCGTGTTATCCTGACAAAAAGCGATGATACAACTGCTTACAATTTGGAAATCATGAATCAGGTGCCTCCTGAAAAATATCATGCTGTGTTGGTTGACACTACGAGCGAAGATTTTGTTGTTGAATTTAATTTTGATTCAACTGCCATTGACAAGGATGGCGATTTGGTCATAAAATTTACAGATTATAAGATTCATTTACTCAATATTTCCATTAGCGGCAAACCTGCTGATAATGTATTATCATCACCTTCTCCTGCTTTTATAATACAAGCATTTACACAGGCTATTGATAAAACCACTGCTTGGGATGATGGGAATAGTGGTACTGCCAATGACATAAGTGTATCGTTTAATCATGTAAGTAATGAGTATTTGGTGAATGAATACAG
>JAUWKH010000180.1 GCA_030614305.1 Bacteroidota bacterium | reverse complement strand
GGAATATTTAATATTGAAATAAGTAAAATTAACGAAACTGTTAATATGAATATTTTGAATATACAGGGTCAGCTTGTCAGAAGCGAAATTTTTCCAATCAAATCATCCGGTTCAAAAATATTAATTGATCTTTCAATTTATCCGAAAGGAATTTATCTTGTTGAATTCAAAAGCAAAAAATTCATTTATACGGAAAAAATAATTATTAAATAGTGGCTATAAGAAAACGTCAATAACTTCGTTACTCTCGTATTTAAAACCAGTCATTTACAGAAGTAAACTCCTGATTTTAAATACTTCGCAAGCCTCGTTCTTGACGCCTTCTTAAAAACCACTCCAAAAATAATGAGTTTTTTTAGAGATATTAAATAAAGATTATTAGAAATTTAAGATGAAATTGACATGAACCGACGGGTTAACCCGTCGGCTCACACTGGGATATGATTATTTTTTACAAATATAAACATATGAAAAGAATCACTATAATCCTGTTGTCTGTCATTATAGCAAGCTTTGTTTATTCGCAAAAACCAAGTGTTCAGATAGCTCTTTTAAAATATAATGGTGGTGGCGACTGGTATGCCAATCCCACTTCTTTACCCAACCTGATAAAATTCTGTAATAAAAATTTAGGGACAAATCTAAATAATAATTATGCAACTGTGGAAGCCGGCAGTTCAGAAATTATTAATTACCCTTTTGTTCATGTTACAGGGCATGGAAATGTTATTTTTTCAAGCCTTGAAGCAGATAATTTAAGAAGGTATTTGATTGCAGGCGGATTCCTACATATTGACGACAATTACGGATTAGATAAATATATTCGTCCGCAAATGAAAAAAGTTTTCCCTGAACTTGATTTTGTTGAGCTGCCTTTTGACCATCCAATCTATCATCAGAAATATAACTTCCAGAAAGGTTTACCTAAGATTCACAAACATGATGACAAGCCCCCACAGGGTTTCGGCTTAATTTACGAAGGCAGGTTAATTTGCTTTTATTCTTATGAATGTGACCTCGGTGATGGCTGGGAAGACAAGGAAATTCATAAAGACTCGGAAGCCACACGCTTAAAAGCATTAAAAATGGGAGCAAATATTATTCAGTATGTTTTTATGGAATAATGGCTTAATAGACAAAACATTCCATTTCTCTCATTGAAAGATAGTAAATAAATTGATAACCATTCACAGTTTGAAATTTGAGGATATTATAGAAATGGAATGTTTATTATACTATTATCCTGTAAAACTTTGTTTTTTAGAAAAGTATTGGGTTTTTTATTATCAGTCCTCCCCCGAAAGCTTTCGGGGTCAGTCCTCAGTCTTCAGTCCTCAATCATCAGACTTCAGTCTATTAATCGCCTACTGCTGACTGCCGACGACTGAAAGGAGTCCGTACGAAGTGAAACAAGCGACACGAAGTTAGTCCGTATGGATGGACTACCGACTTTTTATTAACTGTTACGCAAAGCAGTAATCTGAGCTTCAATAACTTTTATCTTTGCTTCTGCATCAGCTTGTTTTTTTTGTTCTAAAACAACAACTTTTTCAGGGGCATTATTTACAAAACGTTCGTTGCCCAGCTTTTTTCTAACCGAATTTAAAAATCCTCTTGTATAATTCAGTTCCTCTTTAAGCTTTTTTATCTCAGCATTAACATCAACAGAATCGCTTATAGGAATATAAAATTCCGTTGATTTCACAATGAACGACATTGCTCCTTCCACTTTATCGTCAACATAAGCGATATCACTGATATTACAAAGTTTGGCAACTAAATTATCAAAAGTAGTATCAGGTTCTTCTTCATAATTTTTTTTGATGAAAAGCCTGATTGATTCTTTATTTTGAATATTTTTTTCATTACGAAGATTCCTTACGGCAATTATAACTTGCTTAGCATTTTCAAACTGTTCTGGTATCTTATGATTAATCCTTTCCCTGACAGGTATTTCGGAAATCATTATACAATTATTTTCTTCTCTTTCTTTTAACTGATGCCAAATTTCTTCGGTAATAAAAGGCATGAACGGATGAAGAACCTTCATTAACTTTTCAAAGAAAATAATTGTTTCATCAAGAGTTTTTCTATCAATGGGCTGCTGATATGCCGGTTTGATCATCTCAAGATACCATGAGCAAAAGTCATCCCATATCAGTTTGTAAACCAGCATCAAAGCATCTGAAATACGATACTTTAAAAATTGATCATCAAGAACTTTTAAACAGGAATTTAATTTTGCCTTAAACCAATCAACTGAAACTTCACTTGATTGTGACTGTTCAAGATTTTCGTCAACTTTCCAGCCTTTAACAAGTCGTAATGCATTCCATATTTTATTACTGAAGTTCCTGCCCTGCTCGCATAAAATTTCATCAAAAGGCAGGTCATTGCCCGCAGGTGAAGTCAGCAGCATCCCCACTCTTACTCCATCGGCCCCAAACTTATTCATCAGCTTAATCGGGTCAGGAGAATTACCAAGCGATTTTGACATTTTTCTTCCCAATTTATCTCTGACTATTCCCGTTAAATAAACATTTTTAAAAGGAATATCTTTTCTGTATTCCAAACCTGCAATTATCATTCTTGCCACCCAGAAAAAAAGTATTTCAGGTGCAGTGATCAAATCATCGGTCGGGTAGTAATAATTAATATCCTTATTATCAGGATGCCTGATGCCATCAAAAACAGATATAGGCCATAACCAGGATGAGAACCATGTGTCTAAAACATCCTCATCTTGTTTAATCTCTTCAATTTTTAAATCAGGTAAATTGAATTTTGATTTTGCAATTTCATAAGCTTCTTCTTTGGATTTTGCCACTATCATTTCGTTATCCGGCAGGTAATAAACAGGTATCCTCTGCCCCCACCACAACTGTCGCGAAATGCACCAATCCCTCACATTCTCCATCCAATGACGGTAAGTATTTTTAAATTTTTTAGGAAAAAAGTTAATTGTATCATTTATCACAACATCCAAAGCGGGTTTGGCTAATTCGCCCATTTTCAGGAACCATTGCAACGACAGCTTGGGTTCAATCATTTCATCGGTTCTTTCCGAGAAACCGATCTTATTAACATAATCTTCAATTTTTACAAGATGTCCTTTTTCCCTCAGTTCAACAACAATTTCATCTCTTGCAATAAACCTGTCCTTACCAATGTATAGTTCGGCTTCTTTGCTAAGAGTTCCATCGTTATTAAAAATATCAATGGATTTCAGCTTATGCCTTATCCCTATTTCATAGTCATTAATATCGTGGGCAGGAGTGATTTTCAGGCAACCTGTACCAAACTCCCGGTCAACATAATCATCTTCAATAACCGGAACAGACCTGTTAACTAAAGGTACCAGCACCCGTTTTCCTTTCAGGTTTCTAAATCTTTCATCTTCAGGATTTACACAAACAGCCGTATCACCAAGTATTGTTTCAGGGCGTGTAGTGGCAATGGTTACCCACTCGTCTTCCGTTCCTTCTACTTTATATCTTATATAATATAATTTTGATTGAACCTCTTTATGTATGACCTCTTCATCCGAAAGAGCAGTTAATGCCTTCGGGTCCCAATTTACCATTCTCACTCCGCGATAGATAAGTCCTTTATTGTATAAATCAATAAAAACACCAATTACGGATTCGTGCATTTCTTTATCCATTGTAAATTTTGTCCTGTGCCAGTCGCAGGAAGCTCCTAACTTTTTCAACTGCTCAAGTATAATATCTCCGTGTTGTTTTTTCCATTCCCATGCATGCTCCAAAAATTCCTCCCGGGAAATTTCGGATTTATCAATTCCTTTGTCCTTTAATTTTGCGACAACCTTTGCCTCAGTGGCTATTGAGGCATGGTCGGTTCCGGGCAACCAACAGGCATTTTTTCCCTGCATACGTGCCCGACGCACCAATACATCCTGTATGGTATTATTCAGCATGTGTCCCATGTGAAGGACACCGGTTACGTTTGGGGGAGGAATTACAATGCAGTAAGGCTCTCTATGGTCAGGTTCCGACCTGAAAAATCCTTTTTCCATCCATAAGTCGTACCATTTCTTTTCAGTTTTTGCAGGATTGTATTTGCTGGGAATTTCCATTTTTTTCAATAAATTTATTTAATGGGCAAAAATAGTAAAAAAACATGTAAGTGTTTAGTTGGTGTTCGACTAAAATGTTAAAGTATTTTCTAAATATTTTGAATTAAAGCACCAAAACTTGTCCGTCTGGATAACAAAAAACAAATAACAAATAAATTCGAAATATCAATGATAAAATGACCGAAACTGTTTTGGTCATTGAATTTTTGGACATTGTAATTTATCCAGACGGACAAGTTTTGAAATTTGGTGCTTGTAATTTGTTATTTTTAAATTAAATAAAGGAATGGTGGAATTGTGGAATAATGGAGTGATGGCTTGAATGATTGATTGAATGATTGATTGAATGATCCATACGGACTCCCTACGGTCGTTGATTGATTGATTGATATGGGTAAATACCTCCCCTCCTAATTTT
>JAUWKH010000319.1 GCA_030614305.1 Bacteroidota bacterium | reverse complement strand
TTGTATTGATGAACCGGAAGTAGGCTTGCATCCTGATATGGCATTAAATGTTACTAATGCAATTAAAGAAGCTTCAAAAGAATCAAATATGATAATTGCCACACATTCGGAGAATATTCTTGATGCGTTTGATATTGAAGATGTAAGGGTTTTCGAAAAAGATGAAAACAACTCAACAATCATAAAATCTTTTTCTAAGGATGATTTTAAAAATTGGTACGACGAATATAATCTCGGTAAAATGTGGAGAAAAGGAGATATAGGAGGAAACAGATGGTAAAAGGCAAAGTGTTAATTATTGAAGGAGCAACTGATACGAGAAACGGTATCTTAAGACAGGGATTTCATAAACTATTAGTACAAAAACTTGAAGGGAAAATGCCGAGAATTGTTATGGGTGAAGGTAAGAAACAGTCAATAGATAAATTTTTAAATTACAAAAATGAAAGATCTCCACATTTATTAATTGACTTGGATAAAGATGAATCAAAAAGAAATGAAGATTTAAAAGACAATAACTTATCTGAAAAAGGTGGTATAGTTTACTATATGATCCAGGAAATGGAAGCTTGGTTCTTATCGCAATCAGGAACTTTAGATTCATATTATTCTAAAAATTTATCCCAAAAAATCCCCTCAAGTCCAGTTAAGGATATTCCAAATCCATCTGATTTATTATATAAAATAACTGATTCAACAAAAAAGGGCAAATATCATAAAGTAAAACATGCTGTTGATTTACTTTCTCTTTTAAATGCTGATAAGTTAATGACTGATTTTGAAGACTTCAATAATTTAATTGGTGTTTTAAATAATTAAGAACATGTGTGATAAAAAAATAAAAATACAAGTCCCTGTCATGGCTGACCTGGCTGCAGAAGGCAAAAAACCCGAATACCTTTTCTGGGTAGGCTCGGCAGGTGCGTTTGACGACAGGTATAAAAAAGTTACACGCGAATTTGTAAAAATTCTTACATATCTGAATATTGATTATGCTGTTTTGGGAACAGAAGAATCAGACAGCGGTGATATTGCACGTCGTACAGGCAATGAAATGCTCTTTCAGATGCAGGCAATGACCAATATTGAAATATTGAACGGCTATGAAGTAAAAAAAATCATCACCTGCTGTCCTCACGATTACAACACCTTTAAAAATGAATATCCTGAACTGGGCGGAAATTATGAAGTTATACACCACACACAATTTTTAAGGGATTTAATAGAAGAAGGTAAGCTGAAAATAGATTCCGGTATTTTCAAAGATAAAAAAATAACATACCAGGACCCTTGCTATTTGGGCAGGGGAAATGATGAATATGAAGCTCCAAGAGATGTTTTGAAAACAATTCCTTCAAAAAAAATTGAAATGAAACATCATAAAGAATTTGCCCTTTGTTGCGGAGCCGGGGGCGGACAAATGTTCAAGGAAGCTGAAAAGGGCGATAAAGAAATTTTTATTGAACGCATTGAAGAAGCTATTGAAACAGGTGCTGACATTGTTGCAACTGCCTGTCCTTACTGTATGGTAATGATGACCGACGGAATTAAATACAAGAACAAGGAAGAAGAGATGAAAAATTATGATATTGCAGAACTGGTTTCTATAGCTTTGGGGTTATAAAATTTATAACCTGACAGGTTTTTAACAAGCTGTCAGGTTAATTTATTTGAGATAATCTATTCTTTACAAATCTTTCCCGAGTGGATTATTTTCCCATTTTTCCCGATAATGCTGTATAAATATATACCTGCAGGATATTTACTCATATTTATTATAACCTCGTGAACATTATTCAGTTGAATTTCTTTAATATTCCTTCCTGTAAAATCAAAAATTTCAATAACGCCTTCTGTATTATCTTTAAATGAAAAATTTATATTTGAAGAAACAGGATTTGGATAAACATTAACAAATACATTATTTTGATTTTCTTCTATATTATTATACGGGCTTTCCTTTAAAAATGTGGCTTCAGTAACAACTTTAGTATCCTGCTCATAATTAAGTGTAGCTAAAACAAAACCTGCTGCATCATCATCTGTCCACCATGAATAATTGTACGTTGTATCAATTATTTCTTCATAAAACATCCACGATCCAAATAATTGCACCCAAATGCTATCTATTTGAATTCTCGTTTCGCTTATCCTTAAAGAATTAAAAGTTCCAAGAGGAATGGTTATACTACCCCAGGCATCCACATCAACTGATTTATTTGTTGAAATCTTTATTCTCACCGAATCACCGGGAATAAGAGGATTTTCAATCTCTATAAATTGTTCAAAATCGTTTGTGCTGCTGTTCAGGTAATCAACGGGGAATTCTGCAATAGTTTCCTTTGGAATACATGGCAAAATAACAAAGCCAATCTCTTCCATCTCTAATGCCATTCCAACAATCGCAAATTCATCTTCATTTTTCTCAAAATAAATATACATGTCTGCGCTGTCTAATTCGTTGTCAAAAATTCTCATCGCTGCCAGATTTGCTGCAGGAAAATGCT
>JAUWKH010000406.1 GCA_030614305.1 Bacteroidota bacterium | reverse complement strand
TCCCTATGCTTTTAATTCCGCCGATAATTACCAAACCTACAAGAATTGCGAGGACAATTCCAAAATAAGCACCCTTATCTTCCATAAACGGAAAAAATAAAGCAAGTTGCGAAAAAGCCTGGTTAGCTTGAAACATATTACCACCTCCGAGTGAGCAGCCCATAATCAGTAATGCAAATATTGCTGCAAGAATTTTTCCCAGTACACCAAGCTTTCTTTTTTTCAGTGCCCTGCTTAAATAATACATAGGTCCACCCGAAACCTGCCCTGATTTATCTATTTTTCTGTATTTTACGCCAAGAGTACATTCAACAAATTTTGTTGACATACCAAATAATCCGGCAACTATCATCCAGAAAGTAGCTCCGGGACCACCAATTGCAATTGCAATTGCTACGCTTGCAATATTTCCTAACCCTACTGTTGCGGATAATGCAGTTGTTAATGCCTGAAAATGTGAAACCTCACCTTTATCCCCGGGCTTGTCATATTTACCCCTTATTAATTCAATACTGTGCCTGAAACCGCGTATGTTAATAAACCGCATTTTAAACGTGAAGAAAACTGCTCCCACAATAAGCCATAATACAATAATAGGAACGCCCTGCTTTTTGTGGTTACCATTTTTATCAATTATTGGATTACCATTATCATCATAAATGTATGGATCGCGAATACCAAAAGCTTCCAAAGGATCCCAAAATAATACATAACCCATAGCTTCTACAACAGGCTCAAAAAAATCATTGATTTGTTGACTGAAGTTTTTTTCTTCAATCTCAATTAGTTCCGTAACAGCTTTGTTAATTTTTTCGCGGACAGTTTCTGTAGTGTCATTTGCCTGTGAAATTTCTGAAGCATGTAATTCAAATGAAAAGAATAAGCTTAAGGTTAGGATTAACAAGAATAACAAATGCTTCATTTTGTGATTATTGTGATGATTTGCCTTATAGTTGATTTTTTTGGCAAAAATGGTAAAAAAAATCTCAATTGCAAAATATAAAAATAAAATTAGAAATAAGAAATTAGAAATTGAAAATAAAAGGTGAAAAATTTGCACTTTGAGATTTATGCGAATCAAGGGTTGAAATTTTATTTAACCACAAAGGCGCACAAAGTACTTCACTAAGTATCACAAAGGAAATATTTGATTCTCATGAATATAGAGAAAATTCAAAACGGTTTTAGATTATTTTTTTCATGTGAAAGATGGTATTAAACGGGTAATTCTTTAGTCCTTAGTGTGCCTTTGTGATATCCCCTGCCTGCGGCAGGCAGGTTTGTGTATCCTTAGTGATAAAAAAACCTATTTCAACCCTTGATTCGCATTATTAATTATTTGCAAGTTCATTATGGAAACATTCAGGAAATCATTTTATTAAGTAATTAAATAATATATTTCCTGAGCCAACAACAAGATTCAGGTCTTTGTTTTTCTTAAGACTTCCTATTGCGAAAGGAGTTTCACCAACAAGACCGGACGAGATAATGACATTACCTTTTTTATCAAATAAAAATATTTCGCGGGTTTTGTCCGAAACAACTCCAAGAAGAATTTCCCTTT
>JAUWKH010000305.1 GCA_030614305.1 Bacteroidota bacterium | reverse complement strand
GCTGTGTCTCAGCATTAATTTATGATGCTTATCTATATTCCAATCAAGTTTTGCAAGTAATTTATCACTTTCAAGTTTAACTGTTTTATCCAGAAAACTGCCCGGATCATATCCATACGACTTGATTTTATTTGTCAATGAGTTTAAAGCTGCTAAATCCGAGTTTCCCTTATATTCTGATAGGGTGTAAGGTTGAGGAGTTTCATCTCTTTGAAATTCAGCGCTTAAAAAGAAAAATAATTTGTTTTTAATGATAGGACCACCAACTCTTAGACCATAAGTCTTAGCTGTAAAATCTTCAAGTTTTGTTCTTTCATCTACTTCAATCTTTCCGGGAGTTTTACCTGCAAAATTCTGGTTTCTGTATAAGAAATATGCAGAACCATCAAAATTGTTGGATCCTCTTCTTGTAACAGCATTGATACTTGCTCCGGCAAATCCCCCTTGTCTTACATCGTATGGTGCAAGAACAATCTGAAATTCATCAATTGCATCCATAGAAATTGCTGTTGCACCTGTTTGACCTCCATTTGTCCCTGAAGCTGCTAATCCAAATACATCATTGTTAACAGCACCATCAATAGAAATAGTATTATACCTATTATTCATTCCGGCAATAGATATGCCACCTCCTCCTGTTATTGATGCCTGAGGTGTTAATCTTACATAATCTGACAAACTTCTGGTCAATGTTGGCATTTCTTGAATCTCATCTGTTGACACAACTGTTTCAGCACCAGTTCTGTTACCATCAAAAATATCATTCTTTAATGCAATAATTTCAACACCTTCCAATTCTAATGCAGTCTCACTTAAAGTAATATTAATTCTCAGTGTTTGCCCTAATGTAAGATAAATATTATCTTTTTCAAAGGGCAGAAAGCCTATGTAAGAAAATGTAATTTTATAAGGTCCGCCTATATTCATATTTGGAATATGGTAGTAACCTTTCACGTCAGTGATTGTGCCATACTGTGTTCCTGTTGATTCTTCAACAACAATTACTGTTGCTCCAACCAAGCCTTCATTATTGATGTCAGAAACCTTACCGGTAATACCGGCAGTTGTAACGCTCTGTGCAAAGGTTGCAGCAGAGAATAGCAATAATGCCACAATCATTAAAAATTTGTTCGTTTTTTTCATAAAATTTTAATTTAGGGGTTAATTAATTTATTTCAACCAGTTTTATGGGTAACAATATTACTCACATTTATTTTATTAATTCAAATAAAGTTTTTAACAGAATTAATGACTTTTTCACAATTATTGGAATTTTTTCTAAAAAATCAAATATCATCCCGAAGTTTCGGAATCAAATATCATATATTATATTTCTTTCATTAAATTCGCCATTTCTATGGCTGCCATAGCTGCATCAAATCCTTTATTTCCCGACTTGGTACCAGCTCTTTCAATTGCTTGCTCAATACTGTCGGTCGTTAATATTCCGTATATAATTGGAACTTCGGTTTCGAGCATAGCACTGGCAATGCCTTTTGATACTTCGGCGGCAACATAATCGAAATGAGGCGTTGCTCCCCTGATAACCGCTCCAAGGCAAATTACGGCATTATATTTTCCCGATTTCACCATTTTTTTTGCTATTAACGGGATTTCGAATGAACCAGGAGACCAGGTAACTTCAATATTTTTATCCTCGGCGCCATGCCGTTTCAAGGCATCTATAGCACCACTTAACAATTTACTGCTGATAAATTCATTAAATCTTCCGGTTATGATCCCGAATTTTAGATCTTTTGCATTTAATTTTCCTTCAAATATTTTCATAATAGTTATTTATTAAAAATATGTCCTAATTTTGTTTTTTTAGTTTCCAAATAAAAATGATTATTTTTATTATGATTTATTTCTAAGGGAATCCTTTCCACCACCTTCAGTCCGAAACCATAAATCCCTGATATTTTTTTAGGATTATTCGTCATCAATCGTAATTCTTTTGCTCCCAGGTCGGCAAGAATTTCAGCGCCAATGCCATAATCCCGAAGATCTGCTGTAAATCCAAGTGCTTCATTTGCTTCCACAGTATCCATTCCATTGTCCTGCAAATGATAGGCTTTTAATTTGTTAATTAATCCTATTCCCCGTCCTTCTTGTCGCATATACAATAATATTCCCCTGCCTTCACTTGCTATTCTTTGTAATGCTTCATTCAATTGTTCTCCGCAATCACATCTCAGCGAACCAAAAACATCTCCTGTCAGGCATTCAGAGTGAACTCTGGTGAGTATTGGTCTGCCATCACCTACTTCGCCCATAATCATTGCGAAATGCTCTTCTCCTGTAATTTTATCCTTGAATCCAATGGCTTTAAATGTTCCGTACTTTGTTGGTAAATTCACTTCTGAAACACGTTCTATAAGTTTTTCGTGTCTCCTTCTGTAATCAATAAGATCAGCAATTGTGATTAATTTCAGATTATGTTTTTCAATGTATTCTTTAAGTTCGGGTACACGAGCCATAGAACCGTCTTCATTCATGATTTCACAGATAACACCTGCCGGATAGAGCCCGGCAAGTTTCACAAGGTCAATAGCAGCTTCAGTGTGCCCTGCCCTCACTAAAACACCACCTTTTTTATATTCCAAGGGAAACACGTGTCCAGGTTTGTTGAAATCTCCTGGTTTTGATTTTTGATTTAAGACTTTTTTAATAGTAAACGCTCTTTCATGAGCAGAG
>JAUWKH010000066.1 GCA_030614305.1 Bacteroidota bacterium | reverse complement strand
AAATTATTTTTACAGGTGATATTTACCAGATTGACACTCCTTACCTTGATTCGCAAAGTAACGGCTTGTCATACATGATTGACAAAATTAAACATCATGAAATTTATGCTCATGTAAGACTGGAAAAAGGCGAGCGGTCGGAGTTGGATAATTTGGCGAATGATTTGTTGTAAAAAATTACCTCTCCTCGAAAATCACTGTTAAAACCGTTTGTCCTACAACTTTTAATGTTGCCGGATCAATAACATCAATATTGTCATGTATTGTATGCCAATGCTTAAAGAAACCGGAACGGGTATTCGGGTCATGATGGATAATATCAATAGTTGGGATATTAATAATATCATTAATATAATAATGGTCGTCTATAATTCCGTTTGTTTGGTTATAAATAAAATAATCCTGATACCCGATTTTATTTGCAACATCCCAAACTTTTTTCATTATGTCGGGAGCATAATACATAGATGTTCCTTCCATTGTGAATGTCGCATCGGAAGCACCCACCATGTCAAGCAGTATTCCGTATCTTGCCCTGTAATTAATTTTATGAGGATTTTTTGACCAGTATTGAGAACCCAGTGCCCATGTGTCTTCTTTGTTGCTTTGTAAACTTTGAGGTGTGCCATAATCTTCCATATCAAACAAAATAATATCAATCCCAATTTTTGGTTGATGAAGTTTCAATTGTCTTGCAATTTCTAAAAGCACACCAACACCGCTTGCACCATCATTTGCACCGTCAATTGGTTTGTTAAAATTATTTTTATCAGAATCGTGGTCGGCAAAAGGGCGGGAATCCCAGTGTGCACACAAAAAAATACGACTCTGTATTTCGGGATTAAAAGAAGCTATAATATTTTTACCATTTAAAATAGTATCGTTAAAAATACGTGCTTTGAAATTCTGAACAGTAACATCCGGCGAAAATCTTTTTAAAGTGTTTTCTAAAAATTTAGCACAAGCTGCATTAGCTTCTGATCCAGGGACCCGAGGACCAAATTCTACTTGTTTGGCAACAAAGTAATATGCAGAATCTGCATTAAAATCAGGAACAAAAACTTTTTCTGATTTTTGAATTATGGATTTATTCTTTTCCTGAGATGTTTTTTTATTATCTCCGCAAGAGAAAAATAAAACTGAGATTAAGAATAAAATGAATGTAAAATTAAGTTTTGTTTTCATGATGATTATATCAGAAAGTTAATGTAAACACAGTTTCCTTGCCAGGTATTGATTTAACATAAATACTTCCCTTATGTAAATGCATTATCTGACGTGATAAACTCAAACCTATTCCTGAACCTTCTTTTTTTGAAGTAAAGAAAGGCATAAAAATTTTATCCAAAATGTCGGGTTTTATACCGTATCCGTTATCAACAATATCAGTTGAAATTCTATTGTTAATATTGCTTGATGCAATAACTGATATTTTTGGGTTTTTAACATTTTTTACAGCGTCAATTGCATTTAGCAATAAATTGATAATTACCTGATCCATCAGATCGGGGTCAGCTGTTAACATTAAATCTCTGGGGAAAATTTTATGAGAATAAGAGATATTAAATTTTTCTATTTTTGGTTTCAGCAGTTCTTCGGCTCTCTCAAAAAGTTCAATCACAGGAAAGTATCTGAAATTTGGTTTTGGGATACGGGTAAGATTCCTGTATATCTCAACAAAATTTAATAATCCGTTGCTGCGTTTTTCAATAGTATTTAGAGCACTCTGAATACCTTCAATATCCTCATCATCAATATTATCTTTTAGAATTATTTTGTCTTTATAGCTTTCCAGTAACATCTCCCTAACTGTTGATGCTAATGAAGAAATTGGTGTAATAGAATTCATTATTTCATGAGTTAGCACCCTGATTAATTTTTGCCATGATTCAATTTCTTTTTCTTCTAATTCGGCATGAATATTTTGTAATGAAATTAAAATATATTCTTCGCCTCTCATTCGAAATTCAGTAGCATGTATTGATATTTGCAGAATTTCATCTTTAATAAAAAGTTTTACCAGATTTTTATCTCCAACTTTCATGTTTAATAATAAATCGGGCAAATCTTCTTTTACACGTTTAAGTTCATAAATATTTCTCAGGTTATTTATTCGTAGTAATCTTTTAGCTGCAGTATTAAAAATATCCACTTTACCGTCATGCCTGTATGCAATAATGCCTATGCTAACGTGCTGAACAACTGTTTGCAGGTAATTAAAATGTTCTTCTTTTTCAGCCCGGTTTTTTTTGAATTCATTAATAACATGATTAAATTCTTCGCTTAATTCTTTAAAACTTTTCCCCATTCCTTTATCGGAAAAAGAACTTGCAAAATCTGAAAAGCGAATGCTTTCAAAGAACTTTGTAAGTTTTTTATTAGTACGTTCTACGTATCTAATTAAGCTGATAACCTGAAGTAATATAAGTAATGCTATAATTATTATACTTATATTGTATTTTTCCAGATCAGCTAAATAGAATAGTGTAAAAACAGAAAGTGTAAGTAATAATATCCTGATTATTACTATTAAACGGAATCTTTTATAAATCATATTTTTCGATTCTACGATATAACGAAGCTCTTGTCAGACCAAGTTCTTTAGCTGCTTTGCTGATATTTCCACCATGCTTGTCAATAACTTTACGAATGAGTATTTTTTCAGTATCTTCAAGGTTCATATTTGAGGATACAACACCTCCATCTTTTTCATCGTCTATTTTAGAAAGGAAGAAATCATGGGGTTGAAGCATATTGGATTCGCTCATAATAACAGCTCTTTCAACAGCGTGTTGTAATTCCCTGATATTACCGGGCCAGTTATGTTTTTCTAATCTTTTCAGGGTGCTTTGATTTATCCGTTTTAAAGGCATTTTGTATTTCTTGCAGTAAATTTCCAGAAAATGGTCAACTAATAGAGAAATATCTTCAATACGTTCCCTGAGAGAAGGAATAGTAATTTCAACAGTATTAATTCTGTATAATAAATCCTGCCGGAACTTGTTTTCATTAACCATTTGATAAAGTGGCATATTGGTGGCACAAATAAGTCTTACGTCAATTGGTATTTCTTTATTAGTACCAAGTCTAACCACTTTTCTGTTTTGAATAACAGATAATAATTTTGATTGTAAGCTAAATGAAAGGTTACCGATTTCATCAAGGAAAATTGTTCCTTTATTGGCTGCCTCAAACCTGCCTGCCCTGTCTTCTTTAGCATCAGTGAAAGCACCTTTTTTAAACCCGAAAAGTTCGCTTTCAAAAAGGGTTTCGCTGATAGCGCCTAAATCAACGCTTACAAAAACTTGGTCTTTACGGTTTGAAGCACGATGAACAGCTCTTGCAATTAATTCTTTACCTGTTCCATTCTCGCCAAGTATTAAAACATTAGCATCTGTATTTGCCACCTTTTGAACCGTAGTTAACACTTTTTCCATTGCAGGTGATTGCCCGATTAAATTACTGTATGCCTGGTTCTGGTCAGCAATAAGTATTTTCTGTTTTGTACGAAGGTCTTCAAGTTCAACCTTTGACTTGCGAAGTTCAAGGGTGGTTGTAATTGTGGCAAGAAGTTTTTTGTTTTCCCATGGTTTTAATAAGAAATTGGTTGATCCCTCCTTTATTCCCTGAACTGCTAATTCAATATCACCGTATCCTGTAATAAGAATAACTATAGCAGCAGGATCAATTTCAAGGATTTTATTCATCCAGTAAAAACCTTCTTTCCCGCTTGTTGCATCAGGCGAAAAGTTCATGTCCAACAGGATCAGGTCGTAGTTTTCATTTCTTATCAGATCGGGAATGTTTTCCGGATTTTTTTCTGTATGAACAATCTGAATATGTTGTTTGAGAAAAAGCTTAGCTGCAAGCAATACATCCTGATCATCATCAACTATTAATATTTTGGCGTCTATCTTATCCATTGTATATTTTTTTCAATTTAAACTTTTGTCTTTTATCTTTTTAATCATTACCTACATAACAAAAGATTGTACAATAAACAATCAGTAAAAATAAAAAATAATGTTCACAATTGTACAAAATATGAACGATAACGAACAATTTTAATTGTATTAACACTAAAAAAGCTTTGTAATAGCATAAAAAACAAAACATTATAATTAGTGGCATAATATTAGTTAAAAAATGTTAAAACTAAAGAATTTTAACAAATGGATAGAATTATTAAAAAAAAGAAATGGACTATAAGTAGAATTTTAACGATTATAGGAATTACAGCATTTGTATTTTTTCTTATTTTTCTTTTATTTATTAGAGACAAATCAAGCAAATTATATGTAGATAAAAATCAAATTTCAATTGCTACAGTGCTTGAAGATAAGTTCCAGGAATTTATACCGATTGATGGAGTTGTTTATCCTAAAAACACCATTTATATTGATGCAATACAGGGTGGAGTAGTTGAAGCTGTATATGTTGAAGATGGTGCTATACTTGAAAAAGGTGATACTATTTTAAAATTACTCAATACAGCAATGGAATTAAATTTTATGGAACAGGAAACAAGGATGCTTGCAGAAATTAACAATTTACAAAACACACTTCTTGCCCTTGAACAAAATAAATATTTACGACAAAAAGAAATTGTTCAGTTGGAATACTTGATTGATGGCTCTGAAATAGATTTTACAAGGAAAGTGCAACTATTTAAGGATAGTGTTATTTCTGACAAAGAATTTGAAGATGCTCAAAGAGAATTTGAATTTACATTAAAACAGTTAAGTATTTCATTAAAACTACAAAAGCTTGATTCTATTTCAGGTGCTGCACAAGCAAAAAATATAAAAAATTCGTTGGCAAGGATGAACGATAACCTGATTTTATTAAGAAAAAATATGGAAAATGCTTATGTTAAATCTTCTGCTAATGGAAAACTGTCTTCTTTTAGTGCCGAGATCGGCGAAACCAAATCATCAGGTGAACATCTCGGTCAGATAGATTTACCGGATGGATTCAAATTACGTGCAAATATTGATGAAAGATATATTTCAAGAGTATTTATCGATCAGGAAGCTGAATTTGATTTTGCCGGACATAACTATCAGTTGCACATCAGTAAAATTTATACAGATGTTACTGCCGGTTCGTTTCAGGTTGATATATTCTTTGACTCAATAGCACCTGCCAGTGTTAAGCGCGGACAGACAATACAGCTCAGATTAAAATTCAGTGGCGAGACCGATGCAATTATTGTAAAAAGAGGTGGCTTTTTTCAGGAAACAGGAGGCAACTGGATTTATATTGTTGATGCATCCGGCGATTTTGCAACTAAACGTAAAATAAGGATAAACAGGCAAAATACTAATTTTTATGAGGTGTTAGAAGGCTTGCAGCCCGGAGAAAAAGTTATAGTCTCTTCTTATGATTCGTTTGGTGATAAAGATAAATTGATATTTAGATAATTATGTTTAAAAATTATTTGAAAATAAGTTTCAGGAATCTTATAAGAGATAAGGCATATACTCTTATAATTATTATTGGCTTATCTATTAGTATAGTTTCATTTTTACTTATTATGCTTTATATTCAAAACGAGTTAAGTTATGATAAGCATATTCCAGATGCTGATCGTTTATACAGGTGTGTAGAATTACAACACGCAGAAGGTGTTGGTGACCAGCATGTAGCTGTTACAATGGGTCCTTTGGCAGAAGCTTTGGTTAATGATTTCCCCGAGGTAGAAAAAGCAGTTAGATTAATGGCTTGGGGTAATTTCCCCATTGAATATAATGGTAAACAATTTAACGAGGATTTCATTGTTTTTACGGACCCTGAAATTTTTGAGCTTTTTAATGTACAACTCATCAGGGGTGATACTTCAAGTGCATTGGATGAGCTAAAATCAATAATTGTTTCTGAAAAGGTTGCTAAAAAATTTTTTAACTCTGTTAATGAAGCTATAGGAAAGATTGTAACATTTTATAATAAAGAAGGATTTTTGATTACCGGTGTAATGAAAGATCAGCCCGAGAATGCACATTTCAAAATGGAAGTTCTTATTCCTTTTAAATATATTGAATCACAATTCTCATGGCTTAAGGGCTGGGGAAGTAATTCATTAGATACTTATATTCGTCTTACAAAAGGTACAGATTATCATGAGTTAGAAGAAAAATTTGAAGAATTTCTGTTAAAATATATTGATATTCCTGAAGAAGACAGACATCGTATGTTCCAGCTTTATTTACAGCCGGTTCTTGATATACATCTAAAATCAGATAAAATGAAATTCCAGGTTATGAATTATAATCAGGGTAGCATTACATTGATATATGTATTTTCTGTCGTTGCCATATTAATAATAATAATAGCCTGTATTAATTTTATAAATATTGCAATAAGCCGTTCGGTTAAAAGAAGTAAAGAAGTTGGAATACGGAAAGTATTAGGTGCTAACCGCCGAAATTTAATATATCAATTTCTTGGAGAATCATTTATCATTACTTTTATTTCAATACTATTTGCACTCGTATTAGTTGAATTTCTTTTGCCATCGTTTAACCAAATATTGGGTATCAGCCTTGAAATAAACTTTATTAATAACTGGATTTTTAATTTTGGTTTATTGGCAATATTATTGATTGTTAGTTTTTTCTCAGGAGCTTACCCTGCATTTTATCTTTCACGATTTCATCCAATAAAAATATTAAAAAATACTTCATCGTTGCGAAATACAAAGTCGGGGATATTAAGCAAGATTTTAGTTGTGTTTCAGTTTGTGATATCCATAAGTTTGATTTTTTGCATTATGATTATTTACACCCAGTTCAATTATGTCTTAAATAAAGATCTTGGATATAATTATAATGATGTGGTATCCATTCCATTATTTAATAATAATACGCCTGATAAAATTGAACTAATAAAGAATGAGTTAAGGCAAAATCCGAATATAATTAGTATTTCCGTAGGTTCCAGCGTTAGCGGAGCGAGTGGAACCCAAGCTACAATAACAGTTGATGATACAGCACAAACAAGGATTACTTCACGTATATGTTGTGTAGATTATAATTTCTTTCAAATGATGGAAATACCGGTTATTAAGGGTCGTAATTTCAGTAAAGAATATGCTTTGGATGAAAATGAAGCAGTAATTCTAAATGAATCAGCAGTTCATTATCTTGGGTGGGATGACCCGATTGGAAAAGTTTTTAAACCTATGCTCATAGATACTGTTACAAAAAAAAGAGTAATTGGCGTGATACAAGATTATCATTATTATTCATTACATTCAAAAATTGAACCGGCTGTTTATATTATTGATAATGAACGAAATAGAACACTATGTGTTAAATTAAATAAATCTGCAATTAAAGAAACTGTTGAATTTATTGAATCGAAGTGGAATGAATTGTTTCCCGGTGTTCCGTTTGAAATGGTGTTTGCAAATGAACAATTAAAAGAATACTATGAAGATGAAGAGAATACAATGAAGTTATTTACATTCTTCACTTTGCTGTCAATTATAATTTCATGTTTGGGTCTTTACGGTCTTATATCCTATATTGTTGAACAGCGAACAAAGGAAATAGGAATTCGTAAGGTTATGGGAAGCAAAACATCACAAATTGTAAGCCTTCTAACTAAAAATTTTATTAAACTTGTATTAATAGCCGGTATTATTGCATCTCCAATAGCCTGGTATTTTATGGATAAAGCATTACAAAATTTTGCTTATAGGATAAATATTTCATGGTATTATTTTGTTATTGCTATAGTTGTGGCATTGATTATAGCTATACTAACGATTTTATATCACGCTCTTAAAACAGCTAATAAAAATCCTGTTGATGCATTGAAATATGAATAGATTAATTATTTTAATATAAAAATTATGAGAGAAGTAGTTATTTTAATTCCTGATGTTGACATTGAACAAAACATTGAAATTGATGTCAGAATCAATGGCAGAAAAAAAACCATTCAATACAGAGTTGAATTATTAAACTGGGAAGGTAATGATGTTCCGCCCAAAGATAAAGTAAACGTTTTAAAACATTGGATTGCCGATTATGACAAGAAATGGGAACTTGTGGAAATTGGTGCACCTGGTGATGAAAACATTCCGCTTATGTTCAGAAAGGAATCTTAAATGTTTAAAAATTCTTTAAAAATAGCAATAAGGAACTTAGTAAAACGTAAGTTTTATTCCCTGATAAATATTAGCGGTCTTGCTATTGGTATTGCAAGCTTCATAATTATTATGTTGTATATTATTGACGAGTTAAGCTATGACCGATACCATAAGAATGCCGAAAATATCTACAGGCTTGTTAATGTTTATGATTTT
>JAUWKH010000391.1 GCA_030614305.1 Bacteroidota bacterium | reverse complement strand
CGCTTAATCAAAAACATCTGTCCGAAAGTTATAAGGTTAGCCAGTAAATAATAATAACTCAAACCTGCGGCATAATTATTAAACCATCCAAGGAACATAATAGGCATAAGATACATCATCATTTTCATTCCGGGCATTTGCTGACTTGATGATGCCATCATTTGGTTGTTAATTTTGGTATAGAAAATAGTAGAAACCGTCATTAATAAAGTAAACAAACTTACATGATCGCCATAAAACGGAATTTCAAAACCATTAGGGAAAGTCCATATCGAATCATACGAAGAAAGGTCTGTTGCCCATAAAAACGGTTGCTGCCTTAACTCAATTGAGGATGGGAAAAACCTGAACAATGCAATAAGTATAGGCATTTGAAGCAACATTGGCACACAACCTGCCATAGGATTTACACCTGCTTTCTTATAAAATGCCATAGTTGCCTGTTGCTTTTTCATTGCATCTTCTTTCTTTGGGAACTTTTTAGCAATTTCATCAATCTCAGGTTTTAACACCCGCATCTTTGCTGTTGATTTGTATGTTTTATATGCAATGGGAAATAAAACTAATTTTAATAAAATTGTAAGAATCAATATAATTATACCATAGTTCCAGCCAAAACTTCCGAGAAAATCAAACACAGGTATCACTGCATAAATATTTATCCATGCAAGCAAAAAGAAACTCCAGCCCAATGGAATTTGTTCTTCAAGATCAAGTCTGTATTTCCTGAGAATTTTATACTTATTAGGACCAAAATAAAACGACAACGGAATACTTTGATTATCGGCTATCATTGAATAAGGCACTCCGATAATTGAATACATTGATTTTAAATAACGGTCATTTAATTCTGTAGAAGGGTCGGTAAATGCTTTAATCTCTGCATTAGAAAAATAATTATCAGCTATCAGAGTAGAAGTAAAAAAACGTTGTTTGTAAGATATCCATTTAACTTTTGTTTTAAGCGATTCTTCATCATCACTTGTTTCGGAAAGATAATCAACATCATCCTTATAATATTTATAGTAAATTGTAGTTCCGCTTAACCTGTCAACGATTCTTTCCTGTTTTCTGAGATCAGCACTCCATACAAGATCTAAAGCATTGCCACTTGTTTCAACAACACCCTTCATTCCGACAAAATTCACAGTAAATCCTAATCTGTATTTATCGCCCCTTAATGTGTATAAGTATTCAATATACCTGTCTTTATTAAAAGATGTCTTACCAGCATCAATATATAGTCGCATAGCAAACTGAACCGAATCACTGCCGCTTATTACAATTGAATCTTTATCATTAAGCCATGAATCCTTCCAGTATGGCTGAAAATTTAAATCATTAGTGTTTATTAACCTATTGTCTGCAAAAAATGAAAAACCGAAAATTGATGAATCAGCATCAAACAAAATTAACGGAAGCGAATCATAGGTTACATAATCTTTTAACTCGGCAGAATAAATTTTTCCACCCTTTGAACATATTTTAAGTTTAAGAAATTCATTTTCTAACTTAAATATTTTATTTTCACCAACCGAAGAATTTGAAAAAACACTAAATTTATCCTTGTTAATCACATCTTCCTCAACAATACCAATATCAACCACATCTTCAACTTGTTCTTTAATTATATTTTTATCAATTAACTCCTGTACTTTTTCTTCTGCTCTAATCTGAACTAATGAATCAATTTTTCTCTGCTGAACCATCATCAGCGAAT
>JAUWKH010000156.1 GCA_030614305.1 Bacteroidota bacterium | reverse complement strand
CATTTATTTATCCAGCGTATATATCTGATTAATATTCGTAATGATTTTGCAAATAACCGTTTTTATGTTTTCCCATCTATACTTTTCATGCAACCATTTTTTACGTAATGCTGTCTTATTGTAAAAATGAGGTTGAATTGTTCTAATCAGTATACGTCCATTAAGTCTGATAGTTTAAATAAATATTAAAAATCACAAATGACAAGCACCAAAATATAAATAAATCACAATGTTCAAAAACTCAATATTTTAAACTGTTTCGGTCATTTGAAATTTGGAAAATTATTTGTTATTTGAAATTTGTTATTTGGTCCCGATAGCTATCGGGATTAATTCAAAATTTGTTTGACTTTATGGTCAGACAATAATTAGTGTTTTGTAATATTAATCGCAAGTTTTTTTAAAGATCAAAAACATAAAAGCATTATTTTGGTTTTTAAAATTTTATGTACTTTTACTTTTTGTTTAAAAAAATTGAATTAACCAAAAGGTAATACATTAAAAAATGATTAAAAGATTTTCTTACTTATCATTTTAGGTTGCCATTAATATTCAACGCATTTGAAGAAGGATTTCATTAAAGAGTGTTTAAACAATGATGCAAAAGCCCAGGAAAAATTATACAGGCTTTTTGCACCCAAAATGTTTGGGATCTGTCTTCGTTTTGCAAAAAACAGAATGGAAGCAGAGGATATTCTGCAGGATGGCTTTATAAAAATATTTACTAATTTAATAAATTTCAGGGGTGAAGGTTCTTTTGAAGGCTGGATAAGAAGAACAATAATAAATACTGCTATTAATCATTATAAAAAAAATTTACGTGATTTAAATAAAATCGCTATCGAACACGTAAATATAACTAATAAAACCGATGATGACATAATTAGTAAATTATCTGTTGATGAACTTTTAGAACTAATAAATGAACTGCCCGACGGCTACAGAATTGTTTTTAACTTAAACGTGATTGAAGGATACACTCATAAAGAAATCGGTAAAATGCTGAATATTTCTGAGAATACCTCTAAATCGCAATTATCAAGGGCAAAACATAATTTAAAAAAGAAAATCGTTAAATTGAAAATCAGGAGCAATTGAAAGAAAAATATAAAAATATCGACAATTTATTTAAGCAAAAGTTCGAGGATTTCAATCCCGAGCCGCCTGCTCATATATGGGATAATGTAAAGCCTAATATTCCCGTTTATCCGAAAAATAGTTTATTCAGCAATTATTTTACAAAGATCGTTATTTCAATAATTGCAATTATTGCTATATTCATTGCCGGTTACTTTATCTTTAATCCTTTTAAGTCATCACCGGATGATAAAATTTTAAACCCCGCAACAGATCAAACAAGAACATTATTCGATACAAATAATAAAATTCAGGATGTTGAAATAACAGAAATTAAAACAGAAGACACTTTTGCTGAAACAGAAAATAATATTAAAACTAATTATTCTGAAAATACTGAGTTTGAAACCTTTGATGCTAATTTATCAAATAATAAAATACCGGTTGAAAAAACAAGAGCAAATGATGATCTCCAAAAGAACCGGACTAATATTCCGGAAAGTAATACAGATATACCAGCTCTAAACAACTCTGATGATTTAACTCAATCTATTGAAATTGAAGAAGTAAAAGAAGAAGTAAAAATTGAAAACCTTTCAGATAATTCAGAAACTACTGCTTTGATAACAACTGAAGAAAATAAAAAAAATTCTGATAATGAAATCCGGAAAGAAAATATTGACAATACAAAATATCAAAACAAATACAAATTCAATCCGTATTTTTCAATTGGTGCTTATATAACACCCGAATTCATTTTTTATCCCGATGATTCGATTCCCAATAATCAGAGTTATAATTTTGACGTAAGTGTTTCATATCATTTTTCAAATTATTATTTTATCCAGAGTGGTTTAGGAATTTCCTTTTCAAATGATGACGGGAAATACACTATTGATTACGAAAGATATGACTATATGGGTTCATACGAAGATGTTTATAATGTTACTTTCGACACAACTCCGCAGGGAATAATTCCAATATATCATACTAAAACAGTAGATGTTTATGACTCTGTAAGACATATATCAATATCTCAAACCAAAAATAAATATACTTATTTGCAAATCCCATTGCTATTCGGCTATAACTTCAGTAAAAACAAAATGACATACTCGGTTAAAGGCGGACCATCATTATCTGTATTATTATTTGATAATATTCCAGATGCCAACTTACAGGATGAATACATAAAAATAATAAGAATCAATCAAAAAATGCCAATCAGAATACAAACAAACTGGCAGTTTTTAGTCAATTTTGGCTTTCTTTACCGATTTTCTGATAACTTTAGTATTTCAATGGAACCGAGCTTGCGATACTATATAAAATCGGCATACGAAAAGAAATACATAACTACAAAACACCCGTTCTCAGTAGGATTACGTACAGGAGTAGTATATAAGTTTTAATTTATTAAATAATAATTGATTTCAAATAATGCATACTTCAATGAACTATAAAAAACTGTTTTTAAAGATAAATTCCGGTAAGATAAATTTTTTATTTTTAATTTTTGTTTTATCCGTTTTTATAAGTTCCGATGTTATAAGCCAAATTAAAACAATTTATATTACCGGACAGGTAACTGATAAATCATGCGGGAAACCCGTTAAGGGTCAAATTATAAATATTGCTTCCGATTCTTCGGGAAATCCTGACGATAATTACTTTTTAAAAGTCCGCACAAATGAAAAAGGAATTTACTTTGCAACGATTAATGAATTCCCCGACAATTCAAATTTAATTATATATACAATTGATATATATAACAACACACTTGACACGGTTATAAATATTGGTGATATTAGCTTTTTGAATAATCATATCAATGTAAATTTTGAACTTTATTCATCAATCATATCATCAGGATGCAACCCTGATTTTTATTTTATTTACGACTCTACTTCAAGCAATCCATATTTATATCATTTTATTGACAATTCAGGTGAAAATACAATCTCATGGTTTTGGGATTTTGGTGATGGAACAAGTTCAACAGAACAAAATCCATCTCATAAATTCAAAGAAATGAGTATTTATTATATATCTCTTACAATTTCCACAATTAATCCTTCAGGAACAGGATGTACCGGAACAATCACTAAAAAACTTAATATCGGTATGCGCAGCTACTTTAGTTTCGGTGGGCATGCTTTTGCCGAACTCTTCCCTATTGATTTAGGAGCAGCATATCTGTATAAAATTGATAGTAATAACATAATACCTGTTGATACTGCAATTATTGATACTCTGGGATTTTACTATTTCTATCAAATTCCTGAAGGAAATTATATCACAAAAGTTTGTATTAATACTAATTCTCCATATTCCGAATTATTTTTGCCAACTTACTACGGGGATGAACAATTTTGGGCAGATGCTGACATTATTATTTTAAACAGTAATAACTGGGAATATGATATACATTTGATATCACTTAATACAAGTGTTAATACAGGCGAAGGAGTGATAAACGGGAAAGTTACTTATGAAGAATCTGACAATAAAGACGGACCGGCTTCCAATGTTGAAATAATTTTAATTGATGAACTTGATAATTGCCTTTTTTACATTTATACAGATGAAGATGGTAATTTCAGCTTTAATGAACTTGAGTACGGAATATATAAAATCTACCCTGAAGTAACCGGAATTGATGCCGCACCAATATCAGTTGACATTAATGAAGCCAATCCGATTATTGAAAATATCAATATCGTGATACAAGCCAATGGTATATCATATTCAATTAATGATTATTATTCTGAATGTATTGACAATATCGGCAAAGTATATCCAAATCCTGCAACTGACCTGGTAAATATTGAAATTTACTTTAAAAAGACTTCAATTATTCAAATTTCAGTTTATAATCATCTTGGCATGTTGGTTTACAGGTCAAGCGAATCAAAAAGCATGGGCAAACACATTATCCCGATCAAACTTGAGCATTTATCAAAAGGATTTTATAATATTCAAATATCAACAATTGATAATGTTAGTTTTATAAGAAAATTGATTAAGGTTGATTGATTTTTAGTTTTATACTAATGCTGAATAGAAATGCAAAAACTTTAAAGGTCTATTCAGCACGCATAACTACTTCCAAACTCCTATGAGTTTGTGCGTATGTATAAACAGCTTTACTTCGCAAAACTTGTTAAGAATTAGTATAGTTAATTAAAAAAAGCATCCTGATTTTTAAGGATGCTTTTTTAGATTTCAGGCAACCTTTTAAATAAAAATCTGTCTTTCCGGCAGTGTATAGTATTTTGATGATTTCTGAACAGAAAATAGTTGAAGGATGTATAGCGGGTAAACGCCTTGCTCATAATTTGTTGTATAGAAAATATGCATCTAAAATGCTTGGAGTGTGCATGCGTTATTGTAAAAATAAGCAAGAAGCAGAAGATGTTTTGCAGGATGGATTTATTAAAGTATTTTTCAATATTAAAAATTTCAGAAAGGAAGGCTCTTTTGAAGGATGGATAAGAAAAATAATGATCAATACTGCTTTGAATAATTATCAAAGTAATTTAAAGCATTCTAATCATTCTGATATAGATGATATTGAAGAATTTTATAATTTTACTGAAAATGAAGAAAATTTAAATTCAGGCAAAATTCTTCCAAATAATCAACTTATGAGAATAATCCAAAGTTTACCCTGCGGTTACCGAATGGTTTTTAACCTTTATGGTATTGAAGGATATAGTCATAAAGAAATTGCTGGTTTGTTAAATATTTCAGAAAATACATCAAAATCGCAGTTGTCAAAAGCAAGAAAATTTTTAAAGAAAAAAATCATTGAAGTACAGCAAAAAATGATAATATCAAAATAATCATGAAAAATGATATAAAT
>JAUWKH010000099.1 GCA_030614305.1 Bacteroidota bacterium | reverse complement strand
TCTTTTGTTTTTTGGGTCAAAATCAAAAAGATCAATACTTCCGATGGTTTTAACTTTTTTAGCTGCTTCTATAACATCAATCATCAACCTAAGTTGTTTGTTAGTGAAAATATCTTTTTCCGAATTTAATAAATATTGCTCCAAAACAAATCTTGAAAAAGGAGTGAGTGTATTGCTTAAATACCAGATTGAAGTGTCGTTTTCCCAGTTATAAAGCAGGTCAACATCTGATGGCTCAAGAGCGCGTAGAGTAATGTTTTTTGAAGTCATGTTGTTTTTTTTACTGTTTAAGGTTCAAAGTTCAAGGTTATAACGTTTAACTATTTTGGTCAAACTTGAAACCTGAAACCTGAAACTGTGAACTTTATTATAAAGTATCTGTATAATTTATTTCTCCTTTAAAGACAAAACTTACCGGTCCTTCCAACCAGATGTCAGTAAATGAATTATTGTGCTTTTTAAAACTAACTTTTAAATTTCCACCTTTGGTTTGAATATTGAAAAAGTCGTTATTACTGTTTGTTTTAATGGCTGTAGCTAAAGCAGAAGCTATTACCCCTGTTCCGCATGACAATGTTTCATTTTCAACACCCCTTTCGTAAGTCCTGACAAAAATTGTATTTTCAATTATTTCAACAAAATCAACATTAGTTCCTGTTGGAATAAATTTTTTATCGAACCTGATTTTTTTTCCATTGTTGTAAACATCAAAGTTATTAATATCATTAACAAATTTTACATAATGTGGCGAGCCCGTGTTAATAAAATAAAAATCATCACTTTCTTCAATTTTGTTAACATCATGCATTTTTAAACTGATAGTTGAAATATTGTTATTCTCGTTTATCACAATACTTTGATGTTCACCATCAATAGCTGAAAATTTTGTTTTATTTTTGGTTATTCCCAAATGATTTGCAAGTGCTGTTATACATCTGCCTCCATTTCCACACATGCTTCCTTTGTTTCCATCCGAATTAAAATATATCATTTCAAAATCATATCCTTTTTTGTTTTGTAGCAAAATCAAACCATCAGCACCAATACCGAACCTTCTGTTGCACAGTTTTGAAATCGATTTTTGATAAGGAATAAATTTTAATTTCCTGTTATCAATGATAATAAAATCGTTGCCTGTCCCTTCGTATTTGTAAAAATCGATTATCATAATAAATAAATTTTTCTAACATGATATGCAAAAATAATAATTTCAGTGTTTTAATTACTTAATTAATAATAAAAACTTAACAAATTTTAACAAGAAATTTGAATAATATTTATATTAAAGAGAACGTTTTTGATAGGAATAATAATATTTTTAATAAAATATCAAATTGTTAAAAAAATAATCATAAGAATATTTTTAAATTAGCATAAAATATCTTATGTTTGCATGTTTCATTATTTATATATAATATATTGTTATATAAATAATTAAAAAAAATCATAATTTTATGAGACAGTTAAAAATAACTAAATCAATAACAAACAGAGAAACTGCATCTCTTGATAAGTATCTTCAGGATATTGGTAAGGAAGAATTAATTACCGCTGATGAAGAAGTCCTTTTAGCACAAAAGATACACGCAGGAGATCATATAGCCCTTGAAAAACTTACTAAAGCGAACCTTCGGTTTGTTGTTTCAGTTGCTAAACAATATCAAAATCAGGGATTAAGTTTACCGGATTTAATAAATGAAGGTAACCTTGGATTAATAAAAGCTGCCAAACGATTCGATGAAACCAGAGGATTTAAATTTATTTCTTATGCTGTTTGGTGGATACGTCAATCTATTTTGCAAGCACTTGCAGAACAATCGCGTATTGTAAGATTACCATTGAATCAGGTTGGCTCGTTAAATAAAATTAAAAAAACTTCATCTAAACTTGAACAAAAATTTGAACGACCTCCATCACATGAGGAAATTGCGGATTCTCTTGAACTTCCAGAGCATAAAATCAATTATGCAATGAAAATTTCAACAAGGTATATCTCAACTGATGCTCCACTTACTCAAGATGATGATATGAAATTCCTTGATGTTTTTGTTACTGATGCTAATCCGGTAACCGATTCGGATTTGATGAGAGAATCACTCGGAAGAGAGATACAGCGGTCACTTTCTACACTTAGCGAAAAAGAAAGAGATGTAATTAATTTATATTACGGTATAGGTATGAACCATGAATATACTTTAGAAGAAATAGGAGCTAAGTTTGATTTAACAAGAGAAAGAGTAAGACAGATTAAAGAAAAAGCTATCAGAAGATTGAAGCATAATTCACGAAGCAGGTTATTAAAAGTTTATTTGGGGCAATAAATTTATTTAATAAACTTATTAATATAGGATTGCCAATAAGATATTGTTTTAGTAATCCTATTTTTTTTATTAGATTTTTTTCCTTGAAAAAGCTGTTTATTCAATCAACCTTCATTATATAATTAACCGATTAATAATCAATTTATAAATATTATGGCAGGAAACATCAAAAGTAATAATGATAATAGTAATTATGAAAAATCATTAAAAAAGTGGGCAGATGAAGAAAAAATTGCCAATGAGTTTATTAGTATAATGTATAAATTGTTTTATGATAAATCAATTGAGCTGATACTCTTCAGAAATCAACTTCTTGACAGAAGTGCAAGTGTTATTTTATTAAAACATTCGTATTCTGAAACAATTATCGAAAAACCTTTAAAAATTGAAGATTCATTGATTTTGGCAAAAGCCATTCTCAATATCGATATAGGACCTGCACGATTGGATATAGGAAGGTTAAATAATGAATGGACTGAGGAAAAAGATAATTTTAAAGATGCTGATGAATTTATTAAAACAAAATTAAAAGATTTTATTGGTAAAGAAAAGCCTTACAAAAAACCTGTTGATGTTGTTTTATTTGGCTTTGGACGAATTGGCAGATTACTTGCCAGAGAATTGATTATTCAGGGTAATGGCTCTCAACTGAGAGTACGGGCAATAGTTACGAGAAGAAACCCGCCTGAGGATATACGAAAAAGATCTTCTTTGTTCAGACATGATTCAATTCACGGTCCTTTCAGAGGTGTTGCTGTTGAAAATATTGATGATAAAACAATATATATTAACGGTCATATTGTAAAAATGCTTGCAGCTAACAATCCTGAAGATATTGATTATGAAGCCGAAGGTATCACTGATGCTTTATTGATTGATAATACAGGAATATTCAGGGATGAAGAAGGATTGGGTAGACATCTTAAAGCCAAAGGTATCAGCAAAGTATTACTAACTGCTCCTGGCAAAGGCAATATTCCCAATATTGTATATGGTATTAATCAAAATGATTTTAATGTTAGTGATTATAAAATATATTCAGCTGCTTCTTGTACAACAAATGCTGTTGTTCCTGTTTTATCTGTATTAGAAGAAAAATTGGGAATTATCAGAGGGCATTTGGAAACTATACATGCATATACAAACGATCAGAATTTACTTGATAATTTTCATAAAAAATATCGTCGCGGAAGGTCTGCAGCTATAAATATGGTGATAACTGATACAGGGGCAGCAAAAGCTGCGGTAAAAGTAATTCCAAGTCTTAAAGGTAAATTGACCGGAAATGCTGTAAGAGTTCCCACTCCCAATGTTTCACTTGCTATTCTTTCGTTAAATGTAGAAAAAGAATCTTCAAAAGAAGAAGTTAATAAGATTCTGAAAGATGCAGCAATGCAAGGTAATCTTGTTGAACAAATTCGTTATTCCACATCTAATGATGCAGTATCTACAGATTATATCGGTGACTCATGTGCTTGTATCGTTGACAGTCCTTCAACAAAAGTATCTGATGATAAAAAAAATATTGTAGTTTATTTATGGTATGATAATGAGTTTGGATATACTATACAAGTGATCAGACTGGCTAAACATATTGCACAGGTTAAAAGGTTCAGATACTACTAAATAGTTTTTTTTATTTAAAATAAGATTTAATAAATATATCAAGATATGTCTAAGACCAAGTATATTTTTGTTACCGGAGGTGTGAGTTCATCGCTTGGCAAGGGCATAATTTCCGCTTCTCTTGCAAAGCTTTTGCAAGCACGCGGTTATTCAACAACAATTCAAAAACTTGATCCTTATATTAATGTTGACCCGGGAACACTCAATCCTTATGAACATGGCGAGTGCTATGTTACCCGCGATGGAGCTGAAACCGACCTTGACCTTGGCCATTATGAACGTTTTTCAAATATTCCTACATCTCAGGCAAATAATGTTACTACAGGAAGAATATATCAAACCGTAATCAATAAGGAACGCAGAGGAGATTATCTTGGTGAAACCGTACAGGTTATTCCTCATATTACTGATGAAATCAAAAGAAGTATTAAAATTCTTGGCAGCACTGGTGATTACGATTTTGTAATTACCGAAATAGGTGGAACTGTGGGCGATATTGAATCATTACCTTATGTTGAAACAGTACGTCAGATGAGGTGGGAAATGGGAAGAAATTGTCTTGTTGTTCATTTAACCCTGATACCATACCTTTCCGCAGCCGGCGAACTAAAAACAAAACCAACGCAACATTCAGTAAAAACCTTACAGGAGCAAGGTGTTCAGCCTGATATTATTGTTTGCCGTACCGAAAGACATTTGAATGAAAATATTCGTAAGAAAATTGCTTTATTCTGTAATGTCTCTCCAACTTCGGTTATTGAATCAATTGATGCAGAAACAATTTATGATGTCCCTGTTTTAATGCGTCAAGAAGGCCTGGATGTTGAAGTTCTGAATAAAACAAAAATGCCGACAGATAGTATTCCCGATCTTTCCGATTGGGAAAAATTCCTGTTTAAATTGAAACATTCCAAGAGTGAAGTTAATATAGGACTTGTTGGTAAATATACTGAGTTAAAGGATGCCTATAAATCAATAAACGAATCTTTTATTCATGCAAGTGCTGCAAATCAATGTAAAGTTAATCTGAAACTTATAAATTCGGAAGATTTAAATGACAGAAATGCAGATAAAAAATTAAACGGATTAAACGGTATACTCGTTGCACCCGGTTTTGGTTACAGAGGTATTGATGGGAAAATTATCGCCATTAAGTATGCAAGAGAAAATAAAGTGCCGTTTCTTGGTATTTGTTTGGGAATGCAATGTGCTGTTGTGGAGTTTGCAAGGAATGTATTAGGATATAAAGATGCACATTCAACCGAAATGTATTCAAAAACAAAACATCCTGTGATTGACCTGATGGAACACCAGAAAAAAGTAAGTGAAAAAGGAGGTACAATGCGGCTGGGATCTTACCCTTGCAGGATAAAAAAAGGCACTAAAGTTTATAAAATATACAATATCACTGATATTTCAGAGCGGCATCGTCATAGATATGAGTTTAATAATAAGTACAGAGAAAATTATGAAAAAGCAGGAATGATACTCTCCGGAATAAATCCAAAAGATGACCTGGTTGAGATAATTGAGTTAAAAGATCATCCATGGTTTATTGGTGTTCAGTTTCATCCCGAATACCAAAGTACCGTTGCCAAACCTCATCCATTATTTGTTGAATTTGTTAAAGCTGCAAGAAAACATAAAAAATCATAACGCAGCTAAAGCAGTACATTTTAATTAGTGCTTGTAATCCATAAGGACAAGTTTTGGTATTTTAATGAATTCTAAATATTTAGTTTACAGACAGATACTAAATAGAATTTTTTACATTAGCTAAGACTTTTAAATTTCATATTTTATGTTTTATGTCAAAACATGGTACAATAAGGCGATACACCCTGATAATTGAAAAGATCAGCAGGAAACAATATCCTTCTTTTAAAACAATCAAGGATTATCTGTTTGAACAAGGATTTGAGATTTCCACAAGAACTATTCAAAGAGACATTGAGCAAATCCGGTTTGAGTTTGGTATTGAAATTAAATACAATCGCTTCAAAAATGGTTATTTTATTGACGAAGACAGCAGCATAAATATTGACTCTTTTCTTCGCTTTTTGGAAATTGCAAACACAGCCGACCTTCTCACCGAAAGCCTGAAAGACAGTAAAGACACTCTTAACTATATTACTTTTGAATCTCAGGGAAATCTAAAAGGAATTGAAAACCTCAAATCGCTTCTTTTTTCAATCAGAAACCATAGAAAAATTTCTTTCTCTCACGAAAATTTTGAAACCGGAAAAAAGAAAAAATATTCCTTAAAACCGTATTTATTGCGAGAATATCAAAATCGCTGGTATGTGATTGGGATAATTGGAAGATTAAATGAATTCCGAACATTCGGAATTGACAGAATTGAAAATTTGGAAATAAAAAGTGATACATTTGAGCCGGATAAAAAGGAAAATCCTATTGAATTCTTTGAAAATATTGTTGGCTTAACTTATTCAATAAACAAATTAGAGGAGGTTATTTTATCTTTTACTCCGCTACAGGGAAAATATGTTAAAGCTTTACCTCTGCATAAATCACAGGAAATCATTAAGGATAATGAAAAAGAATTAGTAATCAAGCTTCGCATAATTCCCAATTTCGAGTTTGAGCAAAAGATACTGATGCTTGGTGATAGAGTTAAAGTTATTAAGCCGGAGTGGTTGGTGGTGGAAATTAAAGAAACACTTAAAAGCAGTTTGAAACAATATAAGAATAGCACCTCCCGATAGA
>JAUWKH010000407.1 GCA_030614305.1 Bacteroidota bacterium | reverse complement strand
TTAATACTTGTAAAAATCCGGAATTGGCTTTTGATTTTATTAAAACGATGGTGGATATCAGCGGTGATTCATTGTTTCTGATATTATCAAATCAACTACCAAGAAGAAAAGGAATTGACACAATTGCTGCATTTCAGGATTTTTTCAGAAACAATCCTAAACTCAAAGTTTTTGCACAACAAGCAAAGCATATAAAAGGTATTGACAATTGTGAAGTGATAACCGAAGTTCTTGATATTATTTCTCAGGAATATGAAGCTTGTGTGCTATATAATGTAAAAACCCCTGAGAAGGCTATTGCCGATGCTGAAAAAGCCGTTAATATCCTGTTAAGGGCAAAATAGAGCCATAAAAGAATGTTTAAACAATATTTGAAATGATAAATAAATATACAATTGGAGTTGTTGGGGCAGGTGGATTTGCAAAGTTTGCCCTTAAAGTATTTTTAAATAACAGCGAAGTAAAATTTGGGGCTGTATATGATATAAATACTGAAGCTTCAAAAAGCTTTGCCAACAATTTTAATGGAAAAAGTATCCCAACTTATAATGAGCTCCTTGATTCAGATGAGATAAATATGGTTTACATAGCTACTCCTCCCTATTTGCATTATGAGCAATCGCTTCAGGCGCTTAAAAAAGGGAAGCATGTGATCTGTGAAAAACCTGTTGCTTTTAAATACGATGAAGCTGTTGAACTTAATCAATTAGCAAAAAGCAAAGGCTTACTTTTTATTGTAAACCTGATGCAGCGCTATAACCCGCTATTCCTTCAAATTAAACAATTATTTGAAAGCAATGTGCTTGGTGAATTTCTTCATGGTTATATGGAAAACTATGCTTCAGATCAAAAACTACATCCCAATCATTGGTTTTGGGATGAGAAATTAAGTGGTGGAATTTTCATTGAACATGGCGTACATTTTTTCGATCTTTTTGCAGGTTGGCTTGGAAAAGGAGAATTGATCACCTCCATTGAGCAGCACAGAAAGGGAACAGACATAGAGAATAAAGCAGCAGACAGAGTGCAGGCAGTAGTGAAATTCCCAAAAGGAATAGTAAACTATTATCATGGATTTAACCAGCCCGACATATTAGACAGGCAAGAGTTCCGGTTACAATTTGAAAAAGGTGAACTTACTCTTTTTGAATGGGTACCTACCCGCTTTGAGTTAAACGCAGTAGTTACCCAAAGTGAGTACAATAAACTGATAAACATACTATCACCTGATTCAATTAAAATAACAGAAAGGTTTTCTGATAGCATATTAGTTAAGGGTAACTTTAAGGATTTATCCCCTGATTTTAAGATAAATATTAGTGGTGGTGAAAAAGTGGAAAAGGAAGACAGGTATTTAGAAATGCTATCAAATATGATTAATGATCAACTGAAATGGATTGAGAACAAACAACATAACCGTTTATTAACAGCCCAAAATGCAGTTGACTCAATAGAAATAGCAATAAATGCGCATACTAAAGCAGTACACCTTTAATGTGACAATTATATATCACAGATATGAATATTAATCAAAAATTACATAAAAAGACAGTTCCTTA
>JAUWKH010000188.1 GCA_030614305.1 Bacteroidota bacterium | reverse complement strand
TTACTGCTTGAAAAATAGTTTAAATGATTGTTTAGTCTCGATTTTTTTTTCTTTGGAATTAATATATCCAAACGGTTGTTTTTTTTCAATTGGTAAATTATTCACACGGTCAACAAGTTCATTTAATTTAGCAATAAACTCATCATATTTATCATTGTTCTTTTTATAATTTTCCTGAATGCGGAACTTTTTATCAAGTATCCTGGCGCTGTGTTTTTTGGAACCTTTTTTCTTATCAAGTTCCTGTTCTGCTTCTTCTAACCAGTTTATCATTTTATATAATTATTAAATTATTTATATTCAAGAACTTCTACTTCGCCTTTTATAACTCTTAAACCATTCAATGCCAGTGCCTCAAAATCAAGTTGACTGGGATACAATGCAATAGGTGCAATACTTCCTACTCTTTTTGATACGTTAGCAAGAAATTTTTCACTGTTAAAAATATTTCCGGTTAAAAGTATAGCATCAACATTACCTTCAAGCACTGTTGACATAGCTCCGATTTCTTTTGAAACCTGATAAGCTAAAGCATAAGAATAAAATAAGGTTTTTTTGTCGCCGGAACTAATTTTCTGGTCAATTTCATCCAAATTGCTTGTGCCAAGATAAGCTGTATAACCACCTTCTTTTGTGATCATCCTAATAATTTCTTCTTCCGTATATTTTCCGCTAAAACATAATCTGGCCAAATCTCCGGAAGGCAATGATCCGGTTCTTGAAATTGTAAACGGACCATCTCCATCAAACGACTGATTAACGTCAATTACCCTTCCATTTTTATGAGCTCCGATTGAAATACCTCCTATTCCGATATGGGCTACTATTAAATTAAGATCTTCATAATTTTTATTTTGTGACTTTGCATATTTCCTGGCAAAATGTTTATGATTTAACGCATGAAATACAGATTTTCTTTTGAATAACGGATGGCCGGTAACTCTTGCCACTTCGTCTAATTCATCAACCACAATAGGATCGGCCATATAAGCTTTCTTATTGATTGAAGAAGCAATTTCATAAGCTATAATTCCGCCAAGATTCATTGGATGTTTCCCATAAGTACCAAGTCTCAGATCTTCCAACATTTTTTTATTAACTTCATAAACACCCGATTTTAACGGTTTTAACATGCCGCTGCGAGACATAACCATTCCAACACGATTAATATCTATGTCATTTTCCTTTAAAACCTTTAAAACAAGTTCCTTCCTGAAATCTTTCTGTTCATCAATGTTTTTTAATTTATTCAACTCTTCTTCCTGATGTTTAATATTTTTTAAAAATATCATATCAGAACCCATATACACTGCAACAAAAGTTGAATTTATTGCCGGATAAACCACTAATATTTTTTGTGAAATCATATTTTTAAATTTTTTTCAAAATTATATTAATTTTTCAGAATTTACATATTTCTTCTATACTGTCCTCCAACTTCAAACAAAGCTTCAGTAACCTGACCTATTGAGCAATATTTTGATACTTCCATTAAACATTCGAAAATATTATTATTCGAAATTGCGGCTTTTTTTAATTCTTTCAGATATTTTTCAGATTCTTCAGCATAAGTTTTATGAAGTTGTTCCAACATATTAATCTGGTATTCTTTTTCTTTTTCAGTAGCACGGATCACTTCACCCGGAATAATTGTTGGCGAGCCTTTGGATGATAAAAATGTATTAACACCCATTATCGGCAATTCTCCGGTATGCTTCAGGGTTTCGTAATAAAGTGATTCTTCCTGTATTTTACTTCGCTGATACATGGTTTCCATAGCACCTAAAACCCCGCCTCTTTCAGTAATTCTGTCAAACTCAGCTAACACTGCATCCTCAACCAAATCAGTTAATTCATCAATAATAAACGAGCCTTGCAAAGGATTTTGATTTTTTGCCAGTCCTAATTCATGATTAATTATCATCTGAATAGCCATAGCTCTTCGTACAGATTCCTCGGTCGGAGTTGTAATGGCTTCATCATAAGCATTAGTATGCAACGAATTGCAATTATCATAAATAGCATATAAAGCTTGTAATGTTGTTCTGATATCATTAAAGTCAATTTCCTGGGCATGTAATGAGCGCCCTGATGTTTGAATATGATATTTTAATTTTTGCGATCGTTCATCAGCACAGTATTTCATCTTCATAGCTTTTGACCATATAAGCCGTGCAACTCGCCCCATTACCGAATATTCAGGGTCAATTCCGTTTGAGAAAAAGAATGATAAATTCGGTGCAAATTTATTTATGTCCATTCCTCTGTAAAGATAATATTCAACGTAAGTAAATCCGTTTGATAGAGTAAAAGCAAGCTGTGAAATCGGGTTTGCACCTGCTTCGGCAATATGATAGCCCGAAATTGAAACCGAATAAAAATTCCTTACATTATGTTCATTGAAATATGCCTGAACATCTCCCATCAGTTTTAATGAAAAGTCAGTTGAATAAATACAAGTATTTTGAGCCTGGTCTTCTTTTAAAATGTCAGCCTGAACTGTTCCGCGAACCCTGCTAATTGTATCAGCTTTAATTTTCTCATAAACATCTTCAGGTAACACCATATCTCCTGTAACTCCAAGCAACATCAATCCCAGACCATTATTTCCATCAGGCAGATCGCCCTGATACCGGGGACGTACCGTACCTTTCTTTTTGTAAATATCCTCAATTTTCTTTTCAACTTCTTGTTCAAGCCCATTTTCCCTGATGTAAATTTCGCATTGCTGATCAATTGCCGCATTCATAAAATACCCAACCATTGTGGGAGCCGGACCATTAATTGTCATTGAAACAGAAGTCTTGGGATCGGATAAATCAAACCCTGAATAAAGTTTTTTCAAATCATCAAGACAGGAAATAGAAACACCTGAATTGCCGATTTTACCATAAATATCCGGACGTATATCAGGGTTCTGGCCATACAGGGTTACGGAATCAAACGCAGTTGACAGGCGTTTTGCAGGCATTCCTAATGAAACATAATGAAAGCGTCTGTTGGTTCTCTCGGGTCCGCCTTCACCGGCAAACATTCTGGTTGGGTCTTCGCCTTCACGCTTAAACGGAAAAACACCGGCAGCAAAAGGAAATTCACCCGGAACATTCTCTCTTAGAACCCACTTCAAAATATCTCCCCAGTTTTTGTATTTAGGAAATGAAATTTTCGGGATTTTCAGGTGAGACAATGACTCTGTATGAGTTTCAATTTTTAATATCTTATCTCTTACTTTAAAAGTAAAATATTCATCTTCATAAGACTGTTTCTTATCTTCCCATTCTTTTAGAATTTCTTTGTTAAAACCATCAAGGTTTAGTTCAACTTCTTTGTAAACATTTCGCAATTGGTCAACCAATACGGCTTTATCAAAGCCCCTGTCCTTTTTTTCAAAAGAGGAATTTATAACATCTATTGATTTTTGGATACTGTAAAGTCTTTGAGCTATTTCTGCCTGGTCTTCCGTCCATTTATTATAATTTCTTATAGTTTCTGAAATCTCAGAAAGATATCTTGTACGATTAGGCGGAATTATGTATATTTTTTCAGGTGTTTCATCCTCTGCTTTCATTGAAGATTTAAAATCAGCACCTGTTTTTTCTTTGATTTTTTCAATCAATGCGAGGTATAGCTGATTAACTCCCGGGTCATTAAATTGTGAAGCAATTGTACCATAAACAGGCATTGTATCAATATCCGCATCCCATATCTGATGATTACGGGCATATTGTTTTTTAATATCGCGCAAAGCATCCAAAGCACCTCTTTTATCAAATTTATTCAGAGCGATAATATCGGCAAAATCAAGCATATCAATTTTTTCCAACTGTGTAGCTGCACCATAATCAGGTGTCATAACATACATTGCAATATCACTGTGGTCAATTATTTCGGTATCCGATTGCCCGATTCCTGAGGTTTCCAGAATTATCAGATCATAATTTGCCGCCTGCACAATACTCTCTGCATCTCTTACATATTTTGACATGGCAAGATTTGATTGCCTTGTAGCCAACGAACGCATATAAACTCTCGGATCATCTATTGAATTCATCCTTATCCTGTCGCCAAGCAATGCACCTCCCGTTCTACGTTTTGAAGGGTCAACAGAAATTATCGCAATTGTTTTATCAGGAAAATCAGCTAAAAACCTTCTGACAATCTCATCTACTAAAGATGATTTGCCTGAACCACCGGTACCGGTAATTCCTAAAACAGGAGATTTTCTGTTTTTTATTTCTTTTTTTATTTTATCCATAAAACTTTTAATCATTTCGGGATAATTTTCGGCAGCAGAAATAGCATGGGCTATT
>JAUWKH010000196.1 GCA_030614305.1 Bacteroidota bacterium | reverse complement strand
GGTTTGTTCCGTGTGCAGACGACGGTATCAGGCAAATATTCCTGTGTTCCTCTCCCCTGCTTTTAAAATATTCACGGATAACCATCAATCCGGCATATTCACCTGCTGCACCTGAATTTGGCTGGAATGAAATTGCTGAAAAGCCCGTTATCTCACAAAAATCTTTTTCCAGTTGGTCTATTAATTCAGTATAACCTTCTGCCTGGTCAACAGGGACGAATGGATGTATCGCTCCGAATTCCGGCCAGCTTATCGGGAAAAGCTCAACAGCAGCATTGAGTTTCATTGTGCATGAACCCAAAGGTATCATTGAACGGTTTAATGAAATATCTTTATTTTCAAGCTTTTTGATATACCTCATCATTTCTGTTTCTGAAAAATAAGTATTAAAAACAGTATGTGTAAGAAATTCGCTTTCTCTTCTCAAACTTTCAGGAAAAGTATTTATTTTCTTTAAATCTTTTTCCATTGAATATTCATTAAACTCCTTATTATTCGCTTTAGCAAATATTTTCAGGATTATATTGATGTCTTTTAAAGAAGTGGTTTCATCAATGCTGATGCCAATAAAACGGTTATTAATATACCTGAAATTCATTTTATTTTCAAGAGCTTGTTTTCTGATATCCTCAACAGAAACATTTTCAGGAAGTTCAATTTCCAAAGTATCAAAGAAAAATTGATTTTTTTGCGTGTATCCGTAATTTTTTATTTCTTTGGATAAGATAGCTGCTAAAAGATTAATATTTTCTGCTATTTCCCTGATTCCGTCAGGACCATGATAAACGGCATACATTCCCGCCATAGAAGCCAGTAATGCTTGTGCAGTACAGATATTTGAAGTGGCTCTTTCTCTTTTGATATGTTGTTCTCGTGTTTGCAAAGCCATTCTTAAAGCAGGATTTCCTTGTGCATCGACCGAAACACCAATAATCCTTCCCGGCATATTTCGCTTGAATTTTTCAGTTGTTGCATAATATCCGGCATGTGGTCCGCCGTATCCCATTGGAATACCAAAACGTTGTGTTGAACCTACAACAACATCCGCACCCCATTCTCCGGGAGGAGTAAGCAAAGCAAGACTAAGCAGGTCAGCAGCAACAGCAACCGGTGTTTCGTTTTCGTGAGCTGTATTCACAAAATCACGATAATCAATAATTGCACCTTTTTGATTTGGATACTGAACAATAGCTCCAAAAACCTTATCAGTAAATTCAAATTTATTAAAATCACCAATTTTGAGTTTTATTCCAAGTGGTACGGCACGGGTTTTAATAACATCAATAGTTTGCGGGAACATATCATCAGCCACAAAGAAAATATTGGCTTCACGTTTTACAGCGGCTCTGGGGCGTGTATTAAACAACATTATCATTGCTTCGGCAGCAGCAGTTCCCTCATCAAGCAATGAAGCATTTGCCAAAGGTAAGCCCGTAAGGTCGGAAACCATAGTTTGATAATTCAGCAATGCTTCAAGCCGTCCTTGTGAAATCTCAGCCTGATATGGTGTGTATGAAGTATACCAACCCGGATTTTCCAGAATGTTTCTTGTAATAACTCCGGGAGTGATTGTATTGTAATATCCCAAACCGATATACGATTTATAGATTTTGTTTCTTGCCGCAATTTTTTTGATATGATTTAAATATTCGTATTCATTTAATCCATCGGGTAAGTTCAAAGGTTTTTTTAATCTTATTGCCTTTGGAACGGTTTTTTCAATTAATTCATCAAGAGAAGAAACACCGATCTTTTCAAGCATTTGATTAACTTCTTTTTCACGTGGTCCGTTATGTCGTTTAATAAAATTGTTAGTTATCATTTTTTATAATTTAAACTGCTGTTAATAATTTTTAAAACTCTTTAAAAAATTGAATCTGCAAATTTAATAATCTTTAAAACATTAATGATATTTGGTTGAAATATTGTGAATAAATTAACAAAATATATAAAATTTCTTTATTTGTAAAATATGATGTATTTTTACAACAATTAACCCGTATTATTCCAAAGGCTTAAATAATCTTTAATATATGCATTTAAAATCTGTCACAAAAACCGATAAAAATGTACAAACCAATAAAAAGTTTGATGAAAAGCTTATTGAAGGCATTTTGAAAAATGACAGGAAGACATTAGAGCTTATCTATAGAAAAGATTTTAATAGCATTAGTAGCATGGTTAATAATTTCAAAAACATAGAGTTAGAACCTTATGATGTTTTCCAGGAAGGACTTACAAGGGCTGTTATGAATATCAGAAAGGGAGTTTTTAAGGGAGAAAGCAAATTCTCTACTTATTTATATGGTATTTGCAAAAATATATGCTTGAGATATTATAACATGAATAAACAAATCAAAACAGTTGATTCATCAAACATTGAAGAAAATCTGGATGTTGACCATTATGAAATACTTGATTTGGTTTTGGAAATAAAGGATAATCTTGAAAAAAACTGTAAAGATATTATTGATATGAGGTTTAACTTATGTGATGACCAGGATGAAAAAGAAGAAAGTACAAGTTTCAAGAATATTGCTGCTCATCTTGGAATAGAATATGATAATGCCCGGCAAAGATTTATCAGATGCATGGCTAAGCTACGTTCATTAATACAAAACAATCCAAGATACCACGAATTATTATATTGATCAGTAATGACAATTTTAGATAAAGACATAGGATTAATTGAAGATTACCTTGATGGTAAATTACACGGTAAAGAGCTTGATCTTTTTAAGCAAAGATTAAAAAATGATCCTGAGTTTGCCAAACAATTGCAATTCCGCCGGAAATTATCCGGTCTATGGAAAGAGTCAGATGAGTATCAAAAGACAAGGAAAGAGATATCCCAAATAATAAAACAAGAAAAATATCCTTTCTACAAAACCATTAAACACTATGTGCTTCCTATTGCTGCTATTATTATTTTGATGTTCGGGATTTATTGGATTTTTGTAAGGCAGCATAAAGAGGATATCACACCGCAAGACGATAAATTTGCAAACACAGAAGATTCAATCAATGCTGCATCAGATAAAAATGTTATATTACAATTTGATTCACCTGAATATAAAGCAAAACTTGATTCCGCTAATCAATCTCAAAAGGATACATTAGAAATTATTTTTCCTGTTAATGACAATGAATGAATTTTCATTAATATATATTATACATAGCGCCATAAATGGCAAGTTACATGTTATTCAGCAATCGCTTACTAATTGTGGATTTGCAAAAAAACACTCAATAAGCAACACACAATAATCAATAAACAAGTAAAAAAGTAGAAAATGAAAACAGTAAATAAAATAACTAAAAAACTATCAGGTAATTTTTTCGTCCTTATTCTTCTTTTAGCAGTTTTTATACCAGCTTATACATATTCCCAGGTTGATAAGAATAAGAATGAATATCAAAAGGAATTTGATAAATTTAAAAAGAACATACAAGATGATTTTGATTCATTCAAATCAAAAAACGACTCCATCTTTGTAAAATTCCTTGAAGAATCATGGAAAGAGTTTTATCTTTTTATTGACAAAAGACCTACAAAACCAAAACCTGTTATTCAACCACAAGCAGATACAATATCCACATCAGGCATCGAGCTTGTACCATTGAAAAAAAATATTATTATTGAAGATTCAGAAATCGAACTTCAACCTGTAGACAAGCCTGAGAAATATCAAACATTAAATTATGCACCGGAACCTCCTAAGACGATTGCTACGGTTAATTTTTACGGCTCTGAGTTAAATATTCCTTATGATCCTTTAAACCTGCCATCTGTTAAATCAGTTTCTAAAGAAGGCATCGCAACATTTTACAGTAAAGCTGCTGAAAATGACAATTTGCTTTATACAATAAAATATTTGTATGATAATGCAAGGCAAAATAATCTGAATGGATGGGGATTCCTGCAACTCCTGAAATCTGTTTCTTCAAATTTATATGATAATATTAATGACCAAATCCTTTTTACATGGTTTGCTCTGTTAAAAAATGGATATGAAGCAAAAGTAGGATATGTTGGCAATATGATATATCTTCTTGTGGTCTTTGATATGCCGGTTTACAACAAATCGTATTTTGAGGCAAATGATAAAAGGTTTTATCTTATTCCTTTTGGAAAACAGGAAAACTTTAAAAGTTCTGTGATAG
>JAUWKH010000232.1 GCA_030614305.1 Bacteroidota bacterium | reverse complement strand
TTTTTTGCAAATTTACGAAACAATAGTATTTTATTCAACTTTAATATTTCATTTGTTAAGGTTGCTAACCTTTTTTTAGGTTAGTAACCTTTGTTTGCTTAAAAAGTATATCAGGGTTACCAACCTAAAAAAAGGTTGGCAACCCAATTACGTTTATTACAACTATTCAACAAGACAATAATTTTTTAAATACTCTTTATAATATAATAATTTTTATATTTGTTGAATTATTACAGAAAATCAGAAAAGACAATAAAATGAACCAAAATTTATCTAAAATAAAAGAGCTTGACGGAAAGCAATTATATTACAGCTTTCTGGCAGGTGCCCAACGAATTTTTGATAATCAGAAATTACTAAATAAAATAAATGTATTTCCGGTTCCTGATGCTGATACGGGAACCAACATGGCTTCCACAATGCGTTCAATTACTGATACATCCATTCCTACAGGAAGTTTAAAGCAAACCGCAACTGCAATAGCTGATGCTGCTTTGGTGGGTGCCAGAGGTAACTCAGGTATTATCTTTGCCCAGTTCCTTTACGGATTTAGTAATGAAATTAAAACCGAAAAAAATATTAATGTTAATTCCTTTGCCGGAATAATAAATAAATCTGTTGACTATGCCTACGAAGCTATTGCCAATCCTGTTGAAGGTACAATTATTACTGTAATTAAAGACTGGGCTGAATCTGTTAATAACCTTAAAGATAAAATTGACGATTTTAAAAAATTAATAACCGATTCTTATCAAAAAGCTAAGCAATCATTGTTTGAAACAACAGAAAAACTTGAAGTTTTAAAAAAAGCAAATGTTGTTGATGCCGGTGCAAAAGGTTTTGTTCTTTTCCTTGAAGGTATGATTGATTTTTTTAAACATGGCGAATTAAAACAAATTTTATCTGCAAGAAACGTTGTAAAAATCAGCACTGAAGAAATTGATATGATGCCGCATGATGAAATTACTTTTAGATATTGTACCGAGGCTTTATTAGTTGGTGATAATCTGAACAAGCAAAAAATAATAAAAAAAATTGAAAAATACGGTGATTCCATTGTTGTTGCAGGCTCTCCCAAAAAATTAAGAATTCATATTCATACTGATGAACCCGCAGAAATCTTTTTATCATTATATAATCATGGTTCAATTGCTTATCAGAAAGTGGATGATATGGTTTTTCAAAACGAGATACTTCATAACAGAAAAACAAAAATTGCACTTGTAACCGATTCCACTTCTGATTTACCTCAGGACATCATCGAAAAATATCAGATTCATATTGTTCCGCTTTCAGTGCATTTTGGCGATAATTATTACCTTGACGGTGTAACCATTACTCCTAATCAATTTTATAAACTTCTTAATAAGTCAAAAGTTTATCCAAGTACAGCACAACCTGCATTTACGGATTTTTCAAATAAATACTCATATCTAAGTACTCAATATGAATCAATTATTGCCATTCATATCAGCAAAGAAATGAGTGGAACATGGCAAAACAGCAAAAAAGCTGCTAAGACAATTAGTAGTCATTCGAAAAATAAAATATCGGTCTTGGATTCAAAAAGGTTATCCAACGGTCTTGGGTTAATTTTGTTAAGAGCTGCTAAAGCTATTGAAAATGGTGCCACTTATGAAGATATACTGAATAACATGGATAAATGGATAAAAAACTCTAAAATGCTGATTAGTTCAAAAACTATTAAATACATGGTTAAAAGCGGAAGAGTTAGTGCTGCGAAGGGATTTATCGGTAAACTTTTAAACCTTAAACCTATTGTTGTTGTTAATGATGAAGGAAAAACAGAATTAATTGGCAAACCATTTACAGAAAAAGCAAGTATGAGAATTGTTATGGATGAAGCAAAAAAATTGATTAAGACGGGAAAAGTTTGGGAATATGCCGTATCACATGCCAATAACATAAAAACAGCAAACTGGTATGCTAAACAGCTTGAAGATTTAATTGGAAAAAAACCTGTATTTATTCGTGATGTTACTCCTGTTTTGGGTGTTAATGTCGGACCAGGTGTTGTTTCCGTAGCAATTATGATGGAATGATTAATAAAGAACTGATTGATCCGAAAAGCATTGTAGTAGTAGGCGGGTCAAATAATATTCAAAAACCCGGAGGAAAAGTTTTAAAAAACTTAATTGACGGGAAATTCAAAGGTGATCTTTATGTTACCAATCCTAAAGAAACCCTTGTTCAGGGGATAAAGTGTTACCAGTCACCGGCAGAATTACCTGATGTAGATTTAGCTATCATTGCAATTGCCGCACAATATGTTCCGGCAACAGTTGAATTGCTTGCCCAATTAAAAAACACTAAAGCATTTGTAATACTTTCAGCAGGTTTCAGCGAGGTTAAAGGAAATGAAGAAGGGGAAATTTTTGAAAAAGAAATTGTTGAGTCAATTAATAATGTTAATGGTTCTTTAATAGGTCCGAATTGCATCGGCATTATTACTCCTAATCACAATAGTGTTTTTACACTACCAATTCCGAAATTAGCTGTCAAAGGTTGCAGCTTAATATCCGGCTCAGGTGCTACTGCCTGTTTTATTCTTGAATCAGGAATTCCAAAAGGATTAACATTTTCAAGTGTTTTTTCGGTTGGCAATAGTGCTCAAATGGGTGTTGAAGAAATTCTCAAATTCATGGATGAGACTTATGATCCTGAAAACAGTGCCGATATTAAGCTACTTTATATTGAAAATATTGACAAACCTCAAATGCTTCTTAAGCATGCATCCTCGCTTATCTGCAAAGGATGTAAGATTGCAGCTATAAAAGCAGGTTCATCTGAAGCAGGCAGCCGTGCTGCCTCATCTCACACCGGAGCTCTTGCAAGTTCTGACCTGGCTGTTGATGCACTATTCCTAAAGGCAGGAATTGTAAGATGTTATAGCAGGGAAGAATTAATAAGTGTTGCATCGGTATTTATGCATAAAAAACTAAAGGGGAAAAATATTGCAATTATCAGTCATGCCGGTGGCCCTGCAGTTATGCTTACTGATGCTCTTTCAAAAGGAGGTCTTGAAGTTCCGCATATTGAAGGTTCGGCAGCAAAGGAGCTTTTAGAAAAATTAAACTCCGGCTCATCTGTTGGCAACCCGATTGACTTTCTTGCAACCGGCACAGCAGAACAATTAGGAACTATTATTGATTATGTTGATGAAAAATTTGACAACATTGATGGTATGATTGTAATTTTTGGTACACCGGGTTTGTTTAAGATTTTTGATGTTTATGAGCTTCTTGATAAAAAGATGAAAACTACCAAAAAGCTGATTTATCCTGTGCTTCCATCTACCGAGACCGCCAGGGAGGAAATTACGGAATTTATTTCAAAAGGCAGAATTAATTTTCCTGATGAAGTTGCTTTGGGTTATGCTCTTGCAAAAGTTTTTTATACACCCGAACCTGCACCTGAAAAAATTGATTTGCCTGAAGTAGATAGAAAAACCATTAGACAAGTTATTGAAAATTCAAATGAAGGCTACCTCTCCCCTGCCGGAATACAGGAATTACTTGATTCAGCAGGAATTTCGAGAGTAAGTGAAGCTGTTGCAAAAACAAAAGCTGATGCAAAAAAGTTTGCTTCTGAATTAGGGTTTCCTATTGTTATGAAAGTAGTTGGACCCCTTCATAAATCAGATGTTGACGGTGTTGTTCTTGGCATAAACGATATTGAAACAACAGG
>JAUWKH010000053.1 GCA_030614305.1 Bacteroidota bacterium | reverse complement strand
ACTGCATATAAAAAATTTATCGGTCAAAAAAAAGAACAGAAAATAAATGCAGGTTTTTTAGCAGAAAATAAAAAGCCGGGATTATCCGAGAATGTTTCTGTTTGGATAAGGGGAAATTTTTTCATCCCTGATGCAAGAAAATTCTGGATAAAACCTTCAATAAAATTTTTAACAAATTATCTGAAAAATAATCCTGTTGATGCAATGATTTCCACTGGTCCGCCTCATAGCATGCACATGATTGCCTTCGAATTAAAACAACGTTTGGGCATTCCATGGCTCGCTGATTTCCGTGATCCATGGACAAATATTGATTTTTACGAAGATTTAAAATTAACCGGATGTGCAGACAAAAAACATCATAAACTTGAAAAAAAAGTTTTAAAAAATGCCGACTCGGTAGTATTGATAAGCAGAGGCATGGCTGATGATTTCAACAAAATCTATCAAAGAAATTACGAAGTAATAACCAATGGATATGATTCGGATGATATCACTAATGGCTCAAAAATTGAACCGGATAAAAAATTCAGTATTTCATACATTGGTACAATAGTTAGAACAAGAAATCCAATTTCTTTCTGGGAAGCGATTAAACAATTAACTGATACAAATAAAGAATTCGCAAATGATCTGGAAATTAAATTAATAGGTAAATTAGATTATAGTGTCAAGCAATCAATAGAAGAATTTCAACTCCAAAAATATATTACAAAGATCAATTACCTTCCGCATAATGAAGTTATCAAACTTCAGAAACAGACACAGGTATTATTGTTGTTGATAAATAATACTCCGAATGCCAAAATGATTTTAACAGGAAAGTTTTTTGAATACATGGCAGCCCATCGTCCTATTCTTTGTATCGGACCGCCTGATGGTGATGCAGCAAAAATTATACGTGACACAAATTCCGGTGTTGTATGTGGATTCAGTGATTCTGAGAAAATGAAAGCCAATATCCTAAAGTTTTATAATTCTTTTAAGAAAGGACAGCTGAAGTCTAAAAGTATTAATATTGAAAAATTCTCCAGAAAAAATCAAACCTCAGATTTGGCAAAAATTCTAAATAAATTTGACATTGATTAAAATAATTAGTATATTTATATTTTTAGAACTTAAATATACTACCAATGATACTAAAAAAGAACTTTCGTTTCCCATTAATCCTTTTTGTAATTTTTATATCATTAAATTCATTTTCTCAGGATACTATTGTTCTGCAGCCCGGCCCGGAAGATGGAAAAGATAGTTATAATAGAAACCTTACTCCAAATACAAATTATGGAGATCATCATGATTTTGCTGCAATTGCCTGGACATTTCATGGTCCATATGTTTGTACAAGATCAATGATTGAGTTTGATCTTTCCGATATTCCGGAAAACACACAAATATTAAGTGCAAAACTTTCGCTTTATGGTAACCCAACTTCATGTAACCATCAAGGACACTCCTCACTAAGCGGATCAAACGAAAGTTATCTCCAAAGAATTATTACACCATGGGAGGAATATACAGTAACTTGGAACAGCCCTCCTCTTACAACCTCTGAGAATGCAATTATACTTAGAGAAACCAATGATCCCTTGGAAGATTATATTGATATAGATGTAACAACTCTGGTTCAGGATATGATAAATGATCCTGAAAACAGCTACGGTTTTATGATCAAATTAGTAAATGAAGAACATTACAGAAGCATGATTTTTTCTTCGAGTGATCAGGAATACCCGGACAATCACCCAAAACTTGAAATAATAATTTTCTGCGAATCAACCATTGCTGATTTCACTACAACCATTGATGATCTAATTGTTCAATTTACTGATGCTTCACAAAATACAGATAATTGGTACTGGGATTTTGGTGACGGAAGTTCTTCTACCCAACAAAATCCTTCTCATAAATTTGAAGGTTACGGAATATATTATGTTTGCCTGATGGCCTCAAATGAATGCTCGACAGATATTTTCTGTGATTCGATTTTTAATAACCCAAAAGGTGATAATTTGAATTTGATACAAGTTTACCCAAATCCACCTTCAAGCACATTGACCATTTCTAATCCAACAAGTTTAAATAAGATCACAGTTCAGATATTTACACTTTATGGCGATAAGCTATATGAAAAAGAAATTGATTTTGAATATAATTCAACCTATAAGATCAATCTTTCGGATTTGCCAAGCGCACAGTATTTCTTTAAATTGATTAGTGATAACAACAGCGAAACCAGAAAAATATTTATTGTGAAATGAAGCTGGATACTTGATACTGGATGCTTGATACTTGACACTTGATCACAATCACTCCATCATTCCATTACTCCATTATTTTTCAATTTCTGAATTCCAATATTTTGGAAACAAAACGGGAAGAATCGTAGTCACGATTAAAAACCTTGTATAATTCTGAAATAATATAAAAATCTTTCAGTGAATTAATTACAGAGATTTCCTTACAAAAAACATTTACAGCAATTTTGCCTTCAAGAAGCACCTTATCGGAAATATCATTTGTAAAAAATCCTTTTCCGATAAGCAATCCTAAAGTCCGGTTTCTGCTGAGGTCGTTAAGAGCTGTTAAGCCGAAATCACCAAAACCGCAATATTTGAAAAGAGTTTCTTCATTACCGCCAAATTGAAGATGAATATTTTTCATTTCCTTGAAAGCCTTAGTAAGGAATAAAAACCTGAGATTTGACGAATTAAAGTGTGCATCAACTATACCTACAGCGATTGCATAAATATTTTTCAGGATGCTCAGAATTTCAACACCCTTAACATCAGTAGAAAAGTCAATAAAAATGTTCGTGTCTTTAAAAATCTCTGAAAATAACTTGAAAACTTCTTCACTTCTGGCACCCAAAGTAAAAGCAGTTGGTGATTTATTAATAAGTTCTCTGGCAAAGGTCGGCCCTTTTAATGAGCAAACATGGTTTGGTATTTTATCTTCAAGACATTCAACAATGGTTTGATTTTCGTTTCCGAATCCCTTAGCAAGATTTACTAAAATGGAATTTTTATTCAATTCGTTTTTCAAACTTAAAATAAAATCCACAGTAACTGATGATGGAATAGCTAAAAAAACAACATTTGCAGAATTGAGGATTTTATTGTCGGTAGTTGCTTTTAAATTGTTGTTAAGTTTGATATTTGGAAAGTACTTATAGTTAATATTTGATTTATTTATTGAGTCAACAACGTCATCTTCAATAGATAATAATGTTACGTTTAAATTATTTTTGGCTGATAATATATTTCCGAGAGCTGTTGCGATAGAGCCGGAGCCGATTATGGAGATGTTGGTCAAATTTTTATTCATTGTTATAATATTTGTTGTTTTTTATTTTTTTATAAACTTAAATATTTGAAAAAACTTTTGGTTAAGCTCATCCGAAACTTTAAATATAAGAATAAAACTACAATAGATTAAAGCAATAATAGCGCTTCTGATAATTATATCAAAAATATAATTTTTTATTTCAGGCATAAGATATCCAATAATATATGATAATCCGGCAGCAATTATAATTATAAAATATTTCCGGTCAAAGGGTTGCATTTTGAATTTGAAATATAAAAATATAAATTTTATCAGATTAAAAACTAAATTTGAAAGTGCAGAAGCCATAGCAGCTCCGACAATTCCATATTTTGGAATAAAAATCAGATTTGTGGTAATTATTAATACTACTAATATTAGCATAAAATATGTGTGAACTTTATAATATTTTGAGTTGAAAATAACAATATTGCTAACTCCGGATGCCATTTGAATTAAGCTTGAAATACCAATAAAAAATATAACATACTTGCCGGGTTCATATTCAGGAGGCAAAATTTTAAATATATTGTTAATGTTTGCCCAAATACCAATAAATAATAATCCGGCAAATATTAATTGATTTAAACAGCTTTTGTAGTAAATATCTTTTATTAAAATTAAGTTCTTTTCTTTCCATGCGTCTGCGATAACTGCTGCAGAGATTTTTGTTAGGGAACGGCTGGGGATTAGAATTATAGTGCCAAAAAAGAATGTGATAGCATAAATTCCTGTTTGGCTTATGCCTATCATTGAATTGATCATAATGCTGTCAATATTAAGAATTAGTATTCCTGAGGAACTTATTAAAATTCCATAGACACTAACACTAATCATTGATCTTGACATTTCTTTTGACAGGAGACTGAAGTCGGGCTTTAAGCTAAATTGTTTTTCAAATATTAACGAAATTGAAATTATAATTGTAGGTAAACAAATTGCTGTTACATAAGCTATAATAAAGAAATTAAAATTTAAAAGATTGAAATAATACAGTATAACTGAAAATAATATTAATAAACGTTGAAGAAATTCTTTTAGAAATGTTCCTCTAACAGCATTATATAACACTTTATAGTAATTGTCTAATATTGAGAAAAATAATGTGAAGAAAATTAATGGAATAACATAATAAAGATATTCAACAAATAATGCACTCTTATCAATACTATTACTGATAATTATTGGTTTTAATAAAAAGAAGGCAATAATAATGATAATAAATCCGCCAAATGCGACCATAAAAGCGATAAATAAAAAACCGTGATGACTTTTTTTATGATCTCTGAAATAAGTAAATAATCTTGTAGTAACACTGTTAAATCCAAGACTTGCGAACTGAGCAAAAATTAATGAGTAGGAAATCAATAATTTTAGAAGTCCATTTTCGTCGGTAGTAAGAATTCTTGGGAAAAGTATTCCTGTGGTTATGAAACCTATAAGAACCCCAAGATATGAGTAAATAGTTCCCTTAATAGCTTGTTTTTGTATTATTCCCAAAGTAATTGAGTTTAAATTGAATTTTTTTGATAATGCAAATTTAATTTTTCTCTAATAAAACAAACAACCAATATGGTTTCTTATGTGAAATTAAAATGTTTAACATGTCACAGGCAAAAGAGAAAATATTGAATTTGTACTCATAAACGAATTTATGTTCGCACTTCGGACACATGGTTTGTCTGTTGTTTTTCGGAGTCCAGTAATAGGGTATCCATGATTTTGCAGGTGATATTTTTTGTTTTATTTTTGAAATTAACGGATTGTAATAACGGACTTTTTTACCAAATGTCTCACTATATATAATTTTAAAATCTTTAAAACAGATTTTGAAATCTTTAGCTTTAAAGTTACGTAAATGGTAAGCTCTATTGTAGATGAATTTGCATTCAGGGCATTGTATATCGGTTTTTCTTAAATTTTCATCATTCGGAACAGTAATAAATAAATATTTTTTTGTAAGCCGTTTTAATTCATTAAGGGTTTTATAGAAAGTATTTTTTTCAAGATGCTCTAATAATTCGCTTGAAAAAACCATGTCAAAGCTATTGTTTTCAATTGGAATATTACTGCAATCAGCTTGTATTTTTTTAGCTTTTACAAAAGAAAGTGCTTTTTTGCTTCTGTCAACGGCAGTTACGTTATATTTTTTATGTAACTCGTTTGTTATTATCCCATTGCCGCTTCCTACATCTATTATTGAATTTACATTGTCAGGGATAATAGATAAAATTTTACTTACCTTATCCTTAAGCTGTGAAATGTTGAGATTTTCCCATTCAAAATTTTCGTAATAAACCGGATTATCCATTTTAGATTATTGAAATTATATTTTAATTAGTTTGATTGAAAGTTTTTCTGGTGAATCGTGTTGATATATAATACCTGTTTTTGTTTCATTTATGGTATGATAAATATATACCGAGTTATAAGCAATGATTGATTTCCCGGTGCAAATATATTAATTCTACAAAGATGCATATACTTTAATAAGTTCATTATCTGCTACAGAAGTATTAAACTTATCTTTTACACAAACAAGGGAGTTGTCACTCAGTTCTTTATAGGTTTTTTTATTTTTCAGGTCAATGATTTTTTGTTTCAACATTTTTGAATCACCTGCAGTAAATACCAAGCCGCAATTATTTTCTTTTACCAGATTTGCCTGCGAAGGACAGTTACTTACGATTACAGGTTTACCGAAAGCCATATATTGAAACATTTTATTAGAATAAGTTGTATCGTGATGAATATTTCGTAAAAAAGGACAAAGCCCGGCATCAGCTGCACTAAAATATGAAACAGCTTTTTCTATCGGCATATATCCCGTAAGTTCTACATTTTTCAATTTCAGTTCTATAACTTTATCTTCCAGCTTACTTTGCTCCCTGCTATCGCCGATAATTACAAAATGTACATCATTATTTTTAATATCGTTTTGTAATTCTAAGGCGGTCTCTAAAACTGTAATTGTTCCTCTTCTTGATCCGGTATCGCCAAAATAAACCAACATAAATTTATTAGAATATTTCCTTACAATTTTATCATCAATTTTAAATTTACTAAGATTATCAAGGTCTGCATAATTTGGAACAACGAAGACTTTTTTCTCCTCAAGACCAAAATTCTTTATATAATAATCTTTTGCTTCTTTTGTTACTAAAATTAATCTATCAAGCAAGTTTGAATACTTTGCCTGAAATTTCTGCCATTTATTTACAGATATTAATATATTCCCAGGAAAACTTTTCACATGATCATATAACTTCATTATTTCTGGACGGTTTTCATGATAATCTCCAATTACAGGAATATTATGTTTTCTCCCTATTTTTAAAACTGTTGAAACCAAAGTAAGATCATGGACATGTATAACATCAAAATCATTTTTATCTATTTCACTCTCAATAAATTTTTTCCAAAAATTAAAATAAAAAGGAAGTGCCAATGCAAGTGCTTTGAACTTATACATCAGTTTTGAGACTACAATACGTTTTACTATCGCAGAATTATAACTGTCAGTTAAAGATTTATCTTTTCTGGTATAAGTCAATAAATATATCTGATGCCCGTTTCTCTCAAGCGCCCTGATCTCCTTTTCAACTCTTACATCAGGTGGGAATTCTTCATCCAATATCATTAAAACTTTCATGTATTTGTGGTTTAGTTAAAGATGAAATGGCAAAGTTTTATATATCTTATGAAATTATAATATGAGACAAATTTAAAATAAATAAAACAAACTATTACATCTATATAAATATTATTTCATAGCCAGTAATGGTTTAGTTAAATAAATTGTATTATAAAATTGAAGTCCTGCAAAACCGAATTTTATTCTTTTAAATTTTTTGTAAATTTATTTTATTTATTATCCTTTTTGCCTATTTTGCAAACAATTCTTATATATTCGTTAGTGTGATATTAATTTAAATTAATGAGGAATTATGAAAATGTTATTATTTAGAATTTGTTTTTTCTTTTTTTGTAATTCAATATTACTATTTTCTTTCGGACAGTCTTTAAATGACAGTTTGCTTATTTATTATCCTTTTAATGGAAATGCAAATGATAGTAGTGGAAATCAATTTCATGGAATTGCTTACGCAACCTTAACTTCAGATCGGTTTGGAAACCTAAATAGTGCATATCATTTTAATGGATTTGATGAATACATTGACTTACCTAATCAATCTAAATTAAAACCTCCGTTGCCAGTATCATTTTCTTTTTGGTTAAAACTTGATGATTTATCAGCAGAAAACACTACTATTTTTACTACAGACTTTGCACAAAATAATCATTCCGGAGTTTGGATGTGCCTATCTTCAACTGGTTATATGGCAATTAATTATGGGGATGCAAGTGGGAACACATCTCCCAGTAATAGAAGAACAAAAGTAGGAACAACGAAATTAGATACAGCGATATGGTATCATGTTGTTGGTATAGGAAGAGGACCAACAGATATGAAAATTTACATTGATTGTGAAAATGATGAAGGATATTATAATGGATCTGGAGGAGATTTAAGTTATACAAATAATCAAGGAAGTATTGGCAGGAAAGATGGTAACATGTATTTACCCCCCTTTTATTTTAAAGGTGCAATTGATGATTTCAGATATTGGAATAAAGTCCTTAGTTTTCAGGAGATAAATGCTTTATGTAGTGGGACAGTTAATATTGAGGATTATCAAAATAATGAACATGAAATTAATATTTATCCTAATCCAAGTGATAATTATATAAATTTTAAAAATGTTCCAAATAATATTATAAGAATTGAAATTTATAATAATATTGGTTGTTTAATAAAAGTCAACTCAAAAAAAGAAAAAATTGATATAACAAATTTTAATTCTGGTGTCTATCTATTAAGGCTGATAAATAATAATAATGAAATAATTAAACATCTTAAATTTGTAAAAAATTAATTTGCTGTTTTTTTCTTGAAAGTATAAAAAATTATAAGTATGTCTTTTAGTCCTTTAAACAGCGAACACTAAATCCGAATGGTTTATTATTATTGAAACGACTCACTGTAGCTAATCCAAAGTTCAGAGTACGGTACCAAGCATTTGAATCAACATCAGTAGATGTCCAAAAGTACCCGCTTGGGCCACTATTATAAAACGACCCATCTGTTTGCCGGTTGCCTGCCATAAGAGCCCCAAAACCACTGCTGCCGCCTTGCTTTAGCTTTGTTCCTCCGTCTATTCCACGCCAGCCTGTGCTATTACATGTTATTGTCGGGTCAACTTCCTGTTCTAATATGCACCAGTCATCATCAGTAGGTAAACGCCATCCCTGTGGGCAAATGCCTTGAGTAACTTGTATGGTAACATATTGCATCATCTCGTTCCATTGGTAAAAGCCACCTAATTGATCACAGTTATTTTCATCATTATTATAACAGTATTTCTCAATTATACCATTATCTGTCTGATCAATAATCCCGTCAATTCTTGTTCCTATATTTAAATTTTCTGCCATCCAACATTGTTCACCAATTTTTACAGTATTATAATTCTGTCCATCTCTGGGATCAATAAGTATATCACCACATTCCCACTGTCCGTTTTCACCGCAAAGTTCCTTCCATTCCAAACCATTATAAAAGTTATAGCAATAAGTTGATAAATTAAATATCATAAGACCAATAGCAGGATTTTCTATTCCATCTCTTTGTTCAGTTGTCAGTCTGGGTGGTAAAAATCCGGTACTTGATGAATATACTTCCAATGTAGCAGACATATCCGGATTATCTGT
>JAUWKH010000203.1 GCA_030614305.1 Bacteroidota bacterium | reverse complement strand
TTCGCCCTGTATAAGTTCATTGGCAAATACACAGGATTCAGGATTGTTAATTTCAGTAAAAGCACCGATAACCTGGGTTTTGGCTTCATTGTAAAGGAATAATTCACTTCCCCTTGGCAAATAAAAATCATCATAATAAACACCGAGAGCCAAAGCATCTTCTGCTCTTAATTTTAGTCTCCATAATTTTCCTCCGTCAGATAAGTCTGTCCATGTTCCCGAATTATAAGGATTAAGATTTACAAAAATTGATACTCCTACTCTTTCGGGGCCCGGAAATGGGCTCCGGATATTTTCTTCATCTTCCAAACGTATCAATTCCATATCAGGTTTGCTTAGTTCTATCATTTCAATATTATCGGAAATTGATTTATCAGTAAAGCTAACAGGAGTTCCACCCTGGCTTATCTGGGCAAAAGAATTTTGTACAATTCCTAAAATTATACCACTTAGTAATAATGCAATTAATTTAATTTTTTTCATGATTTGCAGATTTTGTGTTAGTTTTTTTATGCTGCAAATATAATATTAAAAATTTTTACAGAAATAAAAAACATCTTAAAATTTTTATTAAACTTTTAATATTACATTTTTATCGTATTTTTGGATGTCGTTTGTTATTGAAAGATATATATAGGTATATCCAATCAATATAACTCTTTTCTGTACTGTATCTATAATGTTTCGTACGAATAACCTGACGTACATGGTCAATAAGTTTTGATTTTTTTTTGCATAGTAAGAATATTAAATATACTTTTGTACAATATAAAATAATTATATTTAATAGATAAAGATGTAAATATGGCAAGAATTGTTGTAAATCCGAGAATACTCGGTGGAAAACCCATCATTGACGGAACTCGTATATCCGTTGAGTTCATCCTTGACTTGCTCGCTTCCGATGTGACCGAAAAAGAGATTCTCGAAGACTATCCCCATTTAACTAAAGAGGATATTCGCACTTGCCTGAGATATGCCGCTCGTTCATACAGGAATGAGATATACCTTGATTTGGAGCCAGCTACATGAAATTTCAAGAACTGCAAATTCTCACCGATGAGAATGTATCTCCGAAGGTTGTAATTTTCCTCTAAAAAAATCTTTTTAATAATCTAAATAAAAAACATATGGATCAAATAAAAAAAACATTACGTGATTCAGCCAAAGCAAGATGGGCAATAATGTTTATCGTTAGTTTTTTGATGGCGGCTAATTATTATTTTTATGATGTTCTTTCACCTCTTAAGTCTATTTTGCAGGAGCATCTCAACTTTTCTTCACAAGACTACGGAATAGTCGCCGGATTTTATGCCTTCCCGAATACTTTCCTTTTGATGGCAATTTTAGGTGGGATCATACTTGATAAACTTGGCATCAGGCCTACCGGATTATTATTTGCAGTTTTTATGCTCATCGGAGCAGTTATTACTGCTTATGGCGCTACCGACCTATACCGTGAAGGAGGACTCGGATATAATTTTATGAATTCTTTCTGGCCTGCATATTCACCTGAACTAAAAATGATGTCGTTGGGAATGCTGATTTTTGGGCTGGGGGCTGAAACAAGTATTGTAGTTGCCAGCAAAATTATTGTAAAATGGTTTAAAGGCTATGAAATTGCCCTTGCATTTGCTATTAACTTAAGTATAGCCCGTATTGGTACTGCACTGGCATTTAATGTTTCCCCACGACTGATTCTTGGTGACAACTGGACACTCCCGATATGGTTTGCAGTGATGTTATTGTTTATTGGATTTCTTGCTTTCTTAATTTATATAATGTATGATATAAAATTGGACCGACAGGTAAAATCTTCTGTTTCTTTAATTGATAAAGATGAAAAGTTTCATTTATCCGACCTTGGGAAATTATTTACAAACAAATCGTTCTGGTTTATTACAGCTTTATGCTTAACTTTTTATGCTGCTGTTTTTCCATTTTTGAAATTTGCTCCGGATTTTTTCTTCCATAAATTTGGGATGTCACGAGAAGCAAGTGGTGACATTGCTTCCCTGCTTCCTTATGGAACGGTTATTTTCACTCCGCTTTTCGGTTGGTTTGTTGATAAAAAAGGCAAAAGTGCTACATTGATGATATATGGTTCATTATTACTTGTTTTTGTTCATCTGCTATTTGGGCTTACACTATTTAACGTTTATATTTTGATGGTATTACTTGGCATTGCATTTTCACTCGTGCCTGCTGCCATGTGGCCGTCTGTAGCAAAATTCGTTCCCGAACACCGTATAGGAACAGCTTACGGAGCAATGTTTTCATTGCAGAACTTAGGATTATTTGCAGTACCAATATTAGCAGGTACAATCTTGGATAAAACTAATCCGGGAATAACCCCTATGATGATTGAAGCCGGTGCAAAACTTAACTATACTCCGACAATGCTTATGTTTGCAGGGTTTGGTATCTTGGGATTTATTTTTGCATTGTTATTAAAAAGGAATGATAAAACATCCGGCTACGGTCTTGAGTTACCATCTAACGAAACAGTTGAGCAACAAGAGGATATAACTTAGAATAGAATAGCTACAATCAAATTAGCTTAAGTGATAGTTAATGAAAAGAAGGCAGTCCACAGTCGGCAGTCAGCAGTCCACAGTCTGAAGACTGAGGACTGACCCCGAAAGCTTTCGGGGGGGGACTAATAATCAAAACCCAAAGTTTTACACGGTAATAGAATTGTAATTCATGGAAAATTTCAAAAAAGTATTAAAAGATTCGGCACGCGTAAGATGGGGAATATTGTTCTTAATAGCTTTTGTACAGGCTGCAAATTATTATTTTTACGACTCTCTCTCCCCTCTTAAACGTTTACTTGAAGAAAATTTTAATATAAGCTCAACTGATTATGGTTTTTTAATAGCAGCATATTCTTTACCAAACACCTTTCTGCTTATGGCAATTTTCGGAGGTGTTATTCTTGACAGGATAGGGATAAAAAAAACAGGTTTTCTTTTTGTGGGAATAATGGCAATTGGCGGAATGATAACTGCTTATGGTGCAAGCGAATACTATTCTAATGGAGGTTTTGGATATTCTTTTTTCAATTCGTTTTTAACCGGTTATTCTCCTGAATTGAAAATAATGTTCCTGGGCCGGCTTTTCTTCGGATTGGGAGCTGAAACAAGTATAGTTGTTGTTAGCAAGATCATAGTAAAATGGTTTAAAGGAAAAGAACTTGCATTTGCCTTCGGAATGAAAATCGGTATTGCCAGGGCCGGTTCGGCATTGGCATTATTCTATTCGGCTGAAATTGCTGAAGCAGCAACGCATTGGACAATTGCAATCTGGTTTGCCGCAATGCTCCTTTTAATCGCATTTCTGGCATTTCTGGTTTATACAATTTTTGATGTAAAGCTTGATAAGCAAATTAAACACGTGAATTTATCCGGCAATGATGATAAATTTCGTTTTGCCGACATAGGTGCACTCTTCAAAAATAAATCTTTCATCTATGTAACCCTGCTTTGTTTAACTTTCTACTCAGCAGTTTTCCCATTTCAGGCGTTCTCTCCTGATTTTCTGTTAAATAAATTTGGAATGAGTTTAACTCAAAGCGGAAAAATAGCCTCTATCCTATACTGGGTTACAATGTTTGCCACGCCGCTTATCGGGTTGTTTGTTGACAAATTTGGGAAAAGTGCTTCAATTATGATGTTCGGCTCGGTTTTGTTAACTCTTATACACCTTACTTTTGCATTCACCAATATTACCCCTGTTATTCCTTTAGTATTACTCGGAATTTCGATAGCATTGGTACCTGCAGCAATGTGGCCTTCCGTAGCTAAAATTGTGCCTGAAAAAAGAATAGGCTCTGCCTATGGCGCCATGTTTTCAATTCAAAATCTCGGACTCTTTGCTTTTCCGATTCTCGCGGGATTTGTGCTTGAAACAACCAATAAAAACTCAGAAATATATATCTTGTCGGAAGAAGTAAAATCAATAAAGAATACTAAAGAATTTACTGCCCCTTATCTTAATAATTCAGATAAACCGATTAAGGATAAAAAGCTGCTTGCCTCGC
>JAUWKH010000273.1 GCA_030614305.1 Bacteroidota bacterium | reverse complement strand
TGTTCCTACAAAAGATATTATGGACGAACTTGCAAGATATATTAAAATAGTTGACAAAAAAGCAGCATTTGATGAAGAGAAAATGAAAGGATTGTTTTTGTATTAAAGTGAAATAATAAACCGCAAAATGCGCAAAAAAACGCAAACATTAGTACACGTCTGATTTGAAAATACTTAGAAAATGACTTTTTTGCGAACTTTTGCGTTCTTAGTGGTTATTTTTTTTAGAATGTTTTTCCGTCTTAAATAATCATACATATTTTTAAAATAAAAGCTTTCCTTAAAATCATTAAATCCATATTCTTTTATAATTGATTTTCAATCTCTTTCAATAAAGTTGAAATAAATATCAGGTTTGTAACATAGGTTACAATATTTCATTTCGCAGCATTGTATTTTTGTAAAATAAATTTAAAAACTATTTAGTATGAAGCGGAATATAATAACAATTGATGAAGAATTATGTGATGGTTGTGGGCTGTGTATCCCGAATTGTCACGAAGGAGCTTTGCAAATAATTGACGAAAAAGCATGTTTAGTAAGTGATTTGATGTGTGATGGACTTGGTGCTTGTATCGGACATTGCCCGCAAGGTGCAATAACAATTGAACAACGAGAAGCTGAGCCTTACGATGAAATTGCTGTAATAATTAAACCTGAAAATTTAATTAAAAAAGAAGAAAATATGGTTGAAGAAAGTGCTTGTAGTGGCGGGTGCCCGGGTTCGATGCCGGTTGATTTTAATATTAATATTGAGCAAATGAATAAAGCAGCTTTACCAAAAACTGAACAACCAACATCTCAATCTGCATCAGAGCTAAGGCATTGGCCGGTTCAAATGCACTTAATTAATCCCGCAACTTCGTATTTTAAAAATTCCGATTTGCTGCTTGCAGCCGATTGTGTTGCTTTTTCAATGGGTGATTTTCACCAAAATTACTTGAAGGGAAAAACACTTATCATTGCTTGTCCGAAACTTGATTCAGGTATTGAAACTTATATTGCCAAAATAACAAGTCTGATTGACGATGCAAAAATTAACACAATAACAGTGATGATGATGGAAGTACCTTGTTGCAGAGGATTATTACAAATTGTTAAAACCGCCACTTCACAAGCAAAAAGAAAAGTGCCGGTTAAAGCTATGATAATAGGAATTAAAGGAGAAGTTATATCAGAAGAATGGATATGAAGAAAGTCTGAGGCTAAGGCTAAGGCTAAGGCTGAGGAAAAGAGATTTAAGCAACGGGTATAGAGATTTTAGAGAAATGCCTGTAAATTAGCAGAAAAAAGGCTATTTCCCTCATAAATAAAAATCCTTAGTCTCATCCTCAGCCTTAGCCTTAGCCTTAGCCTATAATTTATCAATCAGTCATTAATTTTAAAAATTTCAATAAATATTAACTAATTAAAAATAAAATTATGAGTATGTTTTGTTATCAATGTCAGGAAACAGCAAAAGGAACCGGCTGTACAATAAAAGGTGTTTGCGGCAAAAGCGAAGATGTTTCAAATTTGCTCGATTTATTAATTTACACTTCAAAAGGTATTTCAATTTGTTGCGAAAATGCTGAAATTGAAGATGCCGAAGTTAATGATTTTGTTGTTTATGCTCTGTTTACATCAATAACCAATGTTAATTTTGACAAATACGTAATTGCTGAAAAAATCAAAAAAGGTCTGGAGTTGAGAGACAAAGTAAAATCTCAATGTAAAGATCCTGAATGTGCCTGTAAATCATATGATGCAGGAAAATGGACTGCCGGCACAATTGAAGAATTTGAGAAAAAAGCCAAAACAATCGGTGTTCTTTCTGCAGAAAATGAAGATGTACGTTCATTAAGAGAATTATTGATTTACGGACTGAAAGGTTTGGCTGCATATCTTCATCATGCTATGGCTCTCGGATACAACGATAAAAGTATTCATAAATTCATAAAAAAAGCCTTATCATCAACTCTAAACGATAATCTGTCTGTTGATGAACTTGTTGCACTTGTTTTGAAATGTGGAAAATATTCTGTTGATACAATGGCGCTGTTAGATAAAGCAAATACCGAATCTTACGGTAATCCTGAAATTTCAGAAGTAAATATCGGTGTTGGAAAAAATTCGGGAATCCTTATCAGCGGACACGATCTGAAAGATATGGAAGAATTATTAAAACAAACCGAGGGAACAGGAGTTGATGTTTATACTCACGGAGAAATGTTGCCCGCAAATTATTATCCGGCTCTAAAAAAGCACAAGCACTTTGTTGGAAATTACGGAAATGCCTGGTGGCAGCAAAATAAGGAATTTGAAACTTTCAACGGTCCGATTTTAATGACAACTAATTGTCTTGTCCCGCCAAAAGAATCATATAAAGCCCGTGTTTACACAACCGGTTTCGTTGGATTTGAAGGTGTAACTCACATCCCTGACAGGGAAGAAGGTAAAGCAAAAGATTTTTCTCAAATTATTGAACATGCGAGAAAATGTGAAGCTCCGGTTGAAATTGAAACAGGAAAAATTGTTGGTGGATTTGCTCATAATCAGGTTATGCAATTGGCTGATAAAATTGTAGATGCAGTTAAATCAGGAGCAATTAAAAAATTCTTTGTAATGGCAGGTTGTGATGGTCGTCATAAAACAAGAAATTATTATACCGAGTTTGCCGAAAAACTTCCGAAAGATACGGTTATTTTTACAGCCGGATGTGCCAAGTATCGTTATAATAAACTTAATCTTGGTGATATTGGCGGTATTCCCAGAATTTTAGATGCAGGACAATGTAATGATTCTTATTCGTTAGCAGTTATTGCTCTTAAACTTAAAGAAGTATTTGAGCTTAATGATATTAATGATTTACCGATTGTTTACAATATTGCGTGGTACGAACAAAAAGCAGTAACTGTTTTATTAGCATTGCTTTATCTTGGCGTAAAAAATATTCATCTCGGACCGACATTACCTGCATTTTTATCACCGAATGTAGCAAAAGTTCTTGTTGATAAATTCGGTATAGCCGGAATTGGTGAAGTTGAAGATGATATTAAAATATTTATGGATTTATAAAATGTTATAGGTTATAGGTTATTTGTTATAAGTTATTCGATTGACCATGCCTGAATAGCGTTGACCGTTTTTAACATTTTTTTTATTATGTAATATATATGTTGACTTTTTCTTTTTTGCTTACTTTTTTCTTTTTGTTAACAACCCATGTTTTTGTTAGTAACC
>JAUWKH010000352.1 GCA_030614305.1 Bacteroidota bacterium | reverse complement strand
ATTGGAAAAGTTTATGAAGAAAAAGATAATTATAATGAGGCTCTGAAATATTTTCAGCAAGCACTGCAATATAAAGAAGAAGAAGGTGACAAATGGGGGATTTCAAATACATGCCTTAGTATTGGAAGTCTTTATTTGAAGATAAAGAATAATTCTCTTGCTTTTCAATATATAAAAAAGGGACTTGACATTGCTATTGAAATCGGGGCAAAAGAACTGATAAAAGACGGTTATGAAAATTTATCAAAATATTATTCATTGAATAAAAATTATGAAAAAGCTCTTGAATATTATGAGCTTTATGCCATAGTAAAAGACAGTATTTTTAATGAAAAAAGTAATAAAACCATATCAGAACTTCAAACAAAATACGAAACAGAAAAGAAGGAAAAAGAAAATGAGATATTGCGGAAAAACAATGAAATTCAGGGAATAACACTTTCGCAACAACGAAAATTCAGTTACTTACTTATTATAATCGTTGCACTGATTTTAATATTATTGTTTGTTGTTTACAGACGTTATTTAACCAAAATAAGAACCAATAAAATTCTTACACTAAAAAATCAACAAATAAAGCAAGACCGCCTGAGAATAGAAGAATATGCCGATCAATTATTAATTGCAAAAGAAGATGCTGAGGAGGCAAACAAAGCTAAAAGCCGTTTTCTGGCTAATATGAGCCATGAAATACGTACACCTATGAATGCCGTAATAGGATTTACCGACCTTTTAAATACATTGATAATTGATAAGAAACAAAAATTATACCTTGAGTCAATTAAATCAAGTAGTAAGAATTTGTTAACATTGATTAATGATATTTTAGACATGTCAAAGATTGAAGCAGGGAAAATGGAATTACAATATGGTCCGGTTAATTTAAAATTATTATTTACTGAAATAAAACAAATTTTTTCATTAAAAATAAATCAAAAGAAACTGGAATTTTTAATTGAGGTTGATAATGATTTATCCGAGGTTCTCATGTTAAGCGAAATCAGGTTAAGGCAGGTATTATTTAATTTGATAGGTAATTCATTAAAATTTACCGAAAAAGGATATGTTAAACTTTCGGCTAAAAAAATTAATCAGGATAAAAATGAAAATAAAATTGATTTGTTGATTAGTGTTGAAGATACCGGTATTGGAATTCCATTGGAACAGCAAGAGAAAATATTTGAAGCTTTTATACAAAAAGAAGGTCAGAATATCAGGAAATATGGTGGAACGGGATTGGGCTTGACTATCTCAAAACGACTTGTTGAAATTATGGGTGGGGAAATCACTTTACAAAGTGAAGAAAATAAAGGAAGTGTGTTTGAATTTATACTGAGGAATGTTTCAATATCTTATGTAAAACCTGAAATTAAAGTTACAGGAGTTCAGGACAAAAAAATAATATATGATGAAACACTTACAAGCAAAGCAAAAGATATTCTTCCGGATATTATCCGGCAGATTGAAGAGGAATTAAAGCCAAAATGGGAAATTCTTTGCAAAAGCCGGTTTATTAATGAAATTATTGATTTTGGAAACCAAATACAAAAAATGGGCAAAACAAATTCAATTCATATTCTTTCAAAATACGGAGAAGAACTAAGTTTTTATGCTGATAATTTTGATATTGAAAATATGGATATTGCTTTAAGTGCCTTTACGGATATGCTTAATAAAATAAAATCGTTAATAAAATAATTGAAAATTAAACTTTTTATAATGAAAAAAATATTTCTTTTATTAATGTTATTTACTATAGGGATAACATCTTTTGGATTGCCTGATGATATAGATATTGAGATTGATAGCATGGAAAAAAACCTTAGCGATTCAATAACTTTAAAGCTTATTGATAGAATAAAAATATTAAATGAACTTGCTTATAAATACTGTAAGACTGATTATGAAAGGTCGGTAGATTATGGAGAGCAAGCTTTACTTTTGGCAAAAGAAAATAATTTTGAGGGACAGGAGCTAATTGCACTAAAAAATCTGGGGTTTTCTTATAATCAATTATGTGAATATGGAAAAGCAGAAAATATTAATAATAGAATTTTAGAAATTGTCAATAAAAAAAATGATAAAATACAAATTGCAGATGCTT
>JAUWKH010000321.1 GCA_030614305.1 Bacteroidota bacterium | reverse complement strand
TTTCCAAAGCATCAGTGCAGGAAGTTGTAAGTAATGCTTTTTTAAATCCATATTTTTTTTCAAAAAACTCATGGCATTTTTTTGTAAAAACACCGTTTCCGGAAAGATGTCCTGTTAATCCACCATTAATAATATTCTGTATTTCCTCACCTGCAAAATACGGCTGATTAAAAAATATCTTCATTTGTAAATCCTAGTAAAAAACATATAAAATTAAATTGCGAAGATAAAAGATTTATTGAACCTTTCTCCATTCATCTTACAAAAATTATTTATTTTAGCCAATCCTAAAAACAAATGTTTATGCTAAAGAACAAAAAAATTCCGCACACATATGTTATAATATTTTACATCATCATTTTATCCGCTGTTATGACATGGATAATTCCGGGTGGCGAATATGTTGAAACAATTGTTGAAAAAGACGGGATTGAAAAAACCGAACTGACTTTCAAATATATTGACAGCCATGCACAGACATGGCAGGTGTTTGCTGCTTTGTTTAAAGGTTTTGTAAAGCAATCCGGAATAATAGTTTTTATTTTAATGATTGGCGGTGCATTCTGGATCATGAACCACAGCCGTGCAATTGACGTTGGGATATTTTCATTTTTAAAATTTACTGAAAGATTGGAGAGGAATGTTTTTTTAAAAAAGATTGGAGTTGATAATTTTGTTATGGTTATCATAATGCTTATGTTTAGTGCTTTTGGTGCTATTTTTGGCATGAGTGAAGAAACCATAGCATTTATCATTATTTTGGTACCGCTTGCAATTTCAATGGGTTATGACTCAATTACCGGTGTTTGTTTGGTGTTTGTGGCAGCAGGATTGGGTTTTGCAGGTGCTATTCTTAATCCGTTTACAATTGGTATTGCACAAGGTATAGCCGAGCTTCCATTATTCTCGGGCATTGAATACCGTTTTTTCTGCTGGATTATTATTAATCTTATCGGGATAATTTTTATACTAAGATATGCCCATAAAGTTAAACGTAATCCTAAAGCGTCTCCTGTTTATGAAGAAGATGAATACTGGCGTAAAAAAGGAAATCAGGATGTTGAATCAATTGTTTATAAAACACCCATATCAGGTTGGATAACTTATGGAATTATTCTTACAGCACTTATTATTTTTTCAATACTCTTTCCAATGACCGAAATGAAAGTAGGTAATTCATCAACTTCTTTACCAATGATACCTATTTCCGTTGTTTTATTCGCAATTACCGGAATATTTACATTACGAAAATCCGTTCACTTTTTTGTTTTATCATTATTACTTTATACAATTTATTTTTTGATAGTTGGGGTAATGGGTTATAGCTGGTATATTATGAAGATAGCTACATTATTTTTTGCTATGGGCGTTTTTTCCGGCATTGCAATGAATTATTCACCCAATAAAATAACTGACCTATTTCTCAGCGGAGTTAAAGATATTTTATCAGCAGCCGTGATTGTAGGTTTGGCAGGAGGCATTATCGTAATTCTTGAAGACGGAAAAGTTATTGATACAATATTATATGGATTGTCAAGATCTATGAACGAGATGGGGAATATTGCTTCAGTGGGTATTATGTATGTAATTCAAACTATAATTAATATAGTGATTCCATCGGGTTCGGCAAAAGCTGCTTTGACCATGCCAATTATGGCACCATTCTCCGACCTGATAGGCATTTCACGACAAGCAACAGTTATGGCTTTTCAGTTTGGTGATGGATTTACAAATATGATAACACCTACTTCGGGAGTGTTGATTGCAGTTTTGGGAGTTGCAAGAATACCTTATGAAAAATGGGTAAAATGGATTCTGCCTTTTATGATAGTTTTGATGATAATAGGATTCCTGCTTCTGATACCAACGGTAACAATGCAATTGAACGGATTTTAATATCTTTTTTTAACCGGTAATTCTTTTCTTTATACTCAATTTTAAACAACCATCCAACCATATAGTTTAATATCCCTTAAATACTATACTAATTTTTTTTATGATTATTTAAAATAGATCAGGAATAAAAAATCGGTTTTACAACGACTGAGGGATTGAATCATGGAAGAAAAATAAGCTGCTGATCCATACCATTTGTATTTCTAAGCATTTTTGTGCTTAGAAATACAAATTTGTAAATACATAATAAACAATCTTTTAAAAATGAATTTGTACGTCTAAGCTCCAAACGTACAACAAATTCTTGACTTTTAAAATTAGATTTTGTACTTTTACATTTCAAAAATAAAGAAATTGTTCAATTAATTATTAATTAAATAAATTTATCATGAAAAAATTTACAATTTTAGCTTTGCTATCGTTAGGATTCTTTTTGCTTTCTACGAGCATAGTTGCTCAACGTAAAGGAGAGCAGATCGACAAAAGTGGACATTCACGTGCCGGCCTTGTCGTATCACCAATTGATGGGACTACAGTAACTCCATCCGATCTGGTTGAAAAAATTATTGGAACAGGTATT
>JAUWKH010000079.1 GCA_030614305.1 Bacteroidota bacterium | reverse complement strand
TTGCATATAACATATCAAAAGCATGTTCGGCATCAATAAATGCAGCTATACCACCTTGTTTTTGAGATTCGGCAATTGCCTGGATAGCGAGTGTAGTTTTACCTGATGCCTCAGGACCGAATATTTCTGTTACCCTTCCTTTTGGCAAACCGCCAATACCTAAGGCAATGTCTAATGCTATTGAACCTGTTGAAATTGATTCAATATTTTCTATTGCACCGTCACCTAATTTCATTTTTGCTCCCTTGCCGTATGATTTTTCAATATTGCCAAGCGTTGATTCAAGTGCTTTTAATTTTTCTTTTTTTAGTTTTTCAACATTATTTTCTTTAGTTGTTTCTTTATCCATGTTATTTATTTTTAATTCGTAATTCGTAATTAATGTCATCCCGAGCGCCTACCTGCCGGCAGGCAGGAAGACGAGGGACATAATCCGTAAATTTAAATACTTATGCAAATATACTTGATTTATGAAATGAATTTTATACTTATTAATACAATTTATTAACAAATGTCACTTAAGAGTCTCTACTTTCATTATACTATTTTTGATTATCAGTCCCCAGTCCTCAGTCCTCAGTCCCCAGTCCTCAGTCGGCAGTCCTCAGTCGGCAGTCCTCAATCTTCAGTCAATCAATCAATCAATCAATCAGTCAATCAATCAATCAATCAATCATTCAGTACTCAGTAATTAGCCAAATCGACTACTGCCGACTGCTGAATGCCGACGACTGAAAGGAGTCCGTCCATACGGATTCCTTTTAGTCATATGGACTGCTTTCTTTTTTATTAACTATCACTTAAGCCAATTTGTTTGTAGCTTCGCTACGCTGAGGTTTCATAATATTTGCAAAAACTTTTTATTCCACATTCATTGCAATTTGGATTACGTGCCTTACAAATATATCTTCCATGTAAAATAAGCCAGCTATGAGCTGCTCCAATTTTATCCTTTGGTATATTTTTCATTAATTGATTTTCGGTTTGCAAGGGATTTTTTGCATTTGTAGTTAAGCCGATCCTTGCAGCAACCCTGAAAACATGAGTGTCAACAGCCATTGTAGGTTTATTAAAAACAACCGAGGCTATAACATTTGCTGTTTTTCTTCCTACACCGGGCAACTTTTGAAGTTCATTAATATCAGAAGGGACTATATCATTAAAATCATTAACCAAAGCTTTCGCCATTCCTATCAGGTGCTTTGTTTTATTATTAGGATATGAACAACTTTTAATTATTTCAAATACTTCATCATTTGTTGCTTTTGAAAGATTTTTTGCATCCGGAAAGCTTTTGAAAAAAACAGGAGTTATCTCATTTACTCTTTTGTCTGTACATTGAGCAGAAAGAATAACAGCAACAAGCAATTGGTATGGAGTTTTATAAACCAGTTCCGTATCTATAAAAGGCTGATGTTTTGTTATGTAATCAATAAAATATTTATATCGCTGTTGTTTTGTAATCATAAAAAATATCTTAATTATTTTGAATAAATTCTATTGATTTTTCTTCAATATCGGGATAAATCACATCAATTTTTTCTTGAATGTCAATTGTTTTTTTAATAGCTGTAGCTATCAGTACATAATGTCTCGGATCTTCCATTCGCATGCCTTTGCGGTCTTTCAGGTATTTTTGCATAACATGATACCCACCAATATAGTAATTCCATATTTTAGGCTCAACACCTTCAAAATATTTATCTTTATTGATATACACTTGTTGTTCCTTTTCTTTATATTGTATCTTTTCTATGGTATCATTCCCACCTGTTCCCTGATATTTTGACACAGTAGTGTCTAATTCATCACTTTTTAGCAAATGCAGGTCAACAAGCCGTTTGCCTAAAGCTGCCATTTTTTGAAACAGTTTATAATCTTTTGTAAATGGCACGCGCGGAAAATCTATCTTTAAAAATTCGGCATACTTTTCCCGGTAAGTGTTGCTGTAAAAGATAGCATATATGTAGTAAAGAATTTCTTCCGGTGTCAATATTTTTCTATAAGCATTTTCAAGTTTCTCAAATATTTGCGGAGCAATATTGGGTTTCTTTTCTATCTTTCCATATTTTTTTTCCGGTTCAAAAACCATCATTATAGTTTTACCGGTATCTAGTTTTTTATTTTCATCTTCTTCGGGGTAGAGGTAGAGGGGGAATGACGTAGCGCCACCTCTATAATAAAGGTTGAAGTCTATTATTTTATCTGATATGAAAACAAGATTCCATAATGCATCTTTTCCAACAACGTGTCCCTGTCTACCAATAGTAATCCCCAAATTCTCCCCTTGCAGCATGTGCCGCATAGTTTCATAAATTGGCCTCTCAACAACCCATTTTGAATAATAAATATATCTTATATCAAAAGGACGATAAACTATTTTTTCAATGTAATGTCCCCAATTAGATGTGTTAGCAAGTTCTTTTCTAAATCTTGTAAGCTTAAATGTTGAAGTATCTTTTAATTTAAAGGCATGCTTTATTAATTCATCATCAACTTTTAAATCTCTGAATTGCCGAATTCTGTTTTTTAAAACATTTTTATCAAAATCAATAGCAAACCTATCCCTTGCAGTTACAATACCTACATTATTCACCGGAAAAATTTCATTAATTTTAGGCCAGTCCAAATAATGTTTTATACCTGCAATATGGCGTGGTATGAAGAAGTACCAAGGAGAAAGAGGTTTTATTTTCTTATATCCGCAGGTTTCAAAATTATATTTTTCTAACTGATTATATTTTTCTTGCCGTAGTCCGTAAAGTTCAGCATGATAAACTTTACATCCGGTTTTGCCTTCCTGTTTAATAAACAAGGCAATGGCAACACCCTGGCGTATATCAAATACATTTTCGTCTTTTCCTCCATCAGGAGTTGTTTCTTTTTTTAAACTGTTGCCGTGCAAATCTAAAATATAAATTTCATTAAATGTTTTCATCAAACTTTGACGCATACCTCTGAAGGTTGGGTTGTCTAAATAACTGTGGTTTGTAATCATTCCCACAATGCCTTTACCGGCTTTATGGATTTTCCACTGAGCAAATCGTAAAAACTTTACATAATCATCCTGTAACCACAGTTTTTTTTCTCCTAATGGTTTGTCATCCATTGTGTAATAGCTTTGAGCACCATCAATATCTTCTTTTAATAAGCGTTCAGTCCATTCATTTTTATTTGAAGAAATACCGGAATAAGGCGGATTTCCTAAAATTAATAATATCGGTTTCTGTTTTTTTATTTTTCCTGCCAGATGGCTTTCTTCACTAAGAGAACTTAAACCCGGAATACTAATTTGTTCAATATCTTCCATTTCAAGGGTATTGGTCAGGTATAGCTTAAAGCGTTCATCTTCCTGTAAACGATAACCCAACTCTTCAAGGATAAAACTGATTTTTAGATGCCCGATTGCGTATGGAGCTATCATCAGCTCAAATGCATAAAAATTACGCAGGATTTGATTTTTTATAAGATTGTTTTTTCCACCTTTTCCATATTTCTTTGTGTATTCTTCCACAGCTTGTTTGATGGCTTCTGCAGGAAATGTGAGTGTGCCGCCGGCAGGGTCTAACAAGGTAACCTCTTTGCTTGCCATACCATCGCGCAAGCCAAAATGAGTTTTTAACAGTTTATGAACCGAACGGACAATATAACCTACTACCGGTTCCGGTGTGTAATAAACACCACGCCTTTCACGAATTTCCGGGTCGTATTTACTTAAAAAAGTCTCATAAAAATGAATGATGGGATCTTTACCTTTTCCTTCCTTGTAATATTGATGAAGTATTTTTTTTATATCAGCAACATTTAAAACTTCGGAAATATCATCAATGATGACTTCCATTTGTTTGGGTAGATTTCCCAATGAAATAAATCTGAACACATCTCTTAAAATACCAATTGTATGTGGTATATGATTAAATGCAAGCGTTCTGTTGAACTCTCCATCGGCTCTGGTCCTGGCTGCAAAAAGCCCGTATGTGATGGTTTGGGAATAAAGGTCTGCAAAGCTCTTTTCTGTCAACCCTGCAATAAGATATTTTTTAAATGCTTCGTAAAATCCAATAATATCGCCCTTGCCATCTTTTTCTTCTTTAAGTTCTTCAAAAATTACTTCGTCTTTCAAAAAGCGGGTTCTTTTAGCTAATTCCACTGCCAGGCCGGAAGCAGTATAAGATTTTGGCAACGAGAAAGAAAAGAATTTTTCAAGAAGGACTGCAAATTCTTTTTCCTTTTCAACGGGTGGAATGGTTTTAAGCTTCTTAGCAATAAATGAACGCCCAATGGAAACCCGCTCAATAAGTTCCCCATCGCGGTATAATCTGAATTCGTAAAAATTGGTGAGAATAAGATTAGGGAAAGTATCACGGTAGCGTTTGAGTTGCTCGGATCTTTCAATTATGTCAAGATTAGTATCAGGTGATTTAGCTTCAATGTATCCTACAATATGCTGTTTGCCGTCCCAGATTCTAAAGTCAGGATTGCCGGCTTCTGTCTTTTTTGGGAGGATTGTAACGTCTATATTTTTTTTTCCGAATTTTTCAGCAATATTTTTAATTAATGTGGAAAGGTATTCATAATAACTTTCTTCCCTGGCATCTCCACGTGCAGTAGTATCGGCTATTCTTTTAAGATAATCCTTGAGTATCATTTTTTTTATTATTAGAGTTTAATTATGTAGTTAGGATTTTATTGTATTTAGTAATTATTGATTTTTATAAATAATAAAAAACAAATGTATAAAAAAATATAATTAAAAAATTAAGTAATAACCTGAAATAAAAAATCCCGATAAATTGGCAGATATTTACAATTTATCGGGATTGAAAGATTAACTAAAAAATAATTTAATTTAAAATTAAATTGATATTGCCTGCGATTTTTGATTTAAGCACAGATAATGACATGGAATAATTTAAAATGTTTTTAATAACTCTTTCGCTCGGTGAAGCATTTAAATAATCAATTTTTTGCTTTGGTTTATTAATTGAGAATTTGTTTTCGTGAAAAGCGTAAAGAATTAAACCACTGAGAGTAAGGTTTTTTTTCATAAGCTATGGTTAAGATAATACATATATTAACACATAGCTAACGTTTGAAGCAAGCAATTTATTTCATTAAGTAAGTAAAATATTAATTGAGGTGAAAAGATTTTAAACAGTCAGGATAATATTTTTTTGTTCAATAAGTTTGCGAAGATTTATCAATGCATAACGCATTCGTCCGAGAGCAGTATTAATGCTAACGTCTGTTTGTTCGGCAATATCCTTAAAACTCATTTCAGAATAATGTCGCATAAATAATACTTCTTTTTGTTCAGCTGGTAGAAAATTAATTAATTTCCTGACGTCCTGATGTATCTGCTCGGTAATAATTCTATCTTCAATTGAATTATCAGTAAATTTGATTGTATCAAAGATATCAAAATCTTCGGAATTATTATCAATAACAGGTATTCTTTTTGATTTTCTGAAATAATCAATAATTAAATTATGAGCAATGCGCATCACCCATTGAATAAATTTACCTTCTTCTTTATATGAACCGGCTCTGATTGTATTGATAACTTTAATAAAAGTATCCTGGAAAATATCATCAGCTAATTGTTTATCCTTAACTACCATAAGGATATAAGCAAATACTTTATTTTTGTGACGGTGGATTAATTTTTCAAGACTAGCCTGATTACCAGTTAAATATTTACCAACCAATTCCTTGTCAGTAACAGACAGGGCTTTCATTTGGCCTCCCTTTGTTTGTTAATATTTAATTAAAAAGGGTAAATATTTATTCTATAATCAGTCCTCCTAAGATTATGTTATAATATGGGGGAGTAATATTATAACGGTTATTATTGTTTTATATTGTATATGTATTATTAATTACAGTGCAAATATAAGCAAATAATTATAAAAACCAAATATTATTGATAATTTAGCATTTTTTAACATTTTTTTGAATAATGAACAAAAAAGTAACTGACAGCTATAACGAAAAGAAATACATTATAATTAAAGGAGCAAAAGTTCATAATTTAAAAAATTTAAGTGTTGCTATCCCCAGAAACAAACTTGTTGTAATTACCGGTGTGTCCGGCTCTGGTAAATCTTCGCTTGCTTTTGATACTTTATATGCCGAAGGTCAGCGAAGGTATGTTGAAAGTTTAAGCTCTTATGCACGACAGTTTTTAGGTAGAATGAGCAAACCTGAAGTAGAATCCATAAAAGGTATATCGCCGGCTATTGCAATTGAACAAAAAGTAATTTCTCGAAACCCAAGATCAACAGTTGGTACATCAACCGAAATTTATGAATATTTAAAACTACTTTTTGCAAGAATAGGAAAAACATATTCACCTGTTTCGGGAAAACAGGTGAAACGTCATACAGTCAGTAATGTAACGGATTTTATTTTATCTTTAAAAGAACATTCAAAGCTAATAATACTTTCTCCATTAAAATTAAAACAGGACAGTACATTTAAAGAACAATTGAATATACTGATACAACAAGGATTCAGCAGGGTATTTATTAATAATGATATTATTAGAATTGATGAAGTTTTAAAAGATATTGATAAACGAGATATTCAAAACGGGATCTTTATTGTAATTGACCGGTTGATTGTTAAATCTGATGATTTTGACCTGAGTTCAAGAATTGCCGATTCTGTTCAGACAGCCTTTTATGAAGGTGACGGTTCATGTGTAATTAAATATTTTGATAAAGAAAATTATAAGCAAAAAATATTTTCCAGTAAATATGAACTCGATGGGATTACTTTTGAGGAACCTTCGGTAAATCTATTCAGTTTTAACAATCCTTATGGAGCATGTAAAGCATGCGAGGGGTTTGGAAATATTATCGGCATAGATGAAGACCTTGTGATTCCGAATAAAAATCTGTCAATTTTTGAAGAAGCAGTTGCTTGTTGGAAGGGCGAAAAAATGAGCGAATGGAAAGATAAACTTGTAATGAATGCATACAAATTTGATTTTCCTGTTCATAAACCGTATTTCGAACTCACCGAAGAACAAAAACAACTTTTATGGACAGGTAATGAATATTTTAACGGGCTGAATGATTTTTTTAAATATGTAGATGAACAAACCTATAAAATTCAATATAGGGTAATGTTGTCGCGTTACAGGGGACGAACTGTTTGCCCTGAATGTAAAGGAACACGTTTGAGGAAGGATGCCGCTTATGTAAGGGTTTCCGGTAAATCAATAAGCGATATTGTTTTAATGCCTGTAAAAGAATCTTTGAATTTTTTTAGAAATATAAAATTATCCGAACATGACAGGGGAACCTCAGCTCGTCTGCTTGTTGAGATAATTAACCGTCTGAAATTTCTTGATGATGTCGGATTGGGATAC
>JAUWKH010000158.1 GCA_030614305.1 Bacteroidota bacterium | reverse complement strand
TTTGCATTTACAAAACAAAACTACAAACTGCTATTAATAGGATTAGCTTTTATTTTAGTCGGATTTTTGTTGATGATTGGCGGTGGTTCGGATGACCCAAATGTTTTCAGTGATAAGATTTTTAGTTTTCGACGAATTACTCTCGCCCCAATATTGATTCTTACAGGATATGTTATTGAAATATTTGCAATTATGAAAAAACCCAAATCATAAAACCATCGCAAATATAATCTGCCTGTTTATAATTAATTAATTTTATAAATCATCTGTTACAAGGTAAATTCTAAAATATGGATTGGTTAGAAGCATTAATTTTAGGTATAGTTCAGGGGCTCACTGAATTTTTACCGGTCAGCAGCAGTGGTCATCTTGAATTAGGAAAAGTTATCTTGGGAGTTGAAGCAGAAAGAAGTTTAATATTTACAGTTGTTGTTCACGGTGCAACTGTTTTAAGTACAATATGTATTTTTTATAAAGATCTATGGATATTGCTCAAAGGTCTTTTCGCCTTTAAATGGAATGATGAAACAAAATATATTTCCAAAATACTAATTTCAATGATACCTGTAGTAATTGTCGGACTTTTATTTGCTGAGGAAATTGAAAGTTTTTTCACAGGTAATGTTGTCTTTGTAGGTTCAATGTTAATCATCACTGCATTATTACTTACCTTTACTTATTTCAAAAAATCCAATTTACGAAAAATATCCTTTATTGATTCATTTATTATTGGCATTGCACAGGCAGTAGCTGTGTTGCCCGGCATATCCCGTTCAGGAGCAACCATTTCAACAGGTTTAATGCTTGGGAATAAAAGGGAACTTATTGCAAAATTTTCTTTTTTAATGGTTTTAATTCCCATTATAGCTGCTAATGTTAAAGATTTATTAACCGGCGAAATGTCAAGTGAATCAAGTATAGGGGCGGTTCCTTTATTGATCGGATTTTTTGCAGCATTTATTTCCGGTTTGCTTGCATGTAAATGGATGATTGGAATCGTAAAAAAAGGTAAATTGATATATTTTGCAATTTACTGTTTTATTATAGGATTAATTGCAATTTTTGTCGGATAATTCATTTCATTGGATGCTAAACCAAAACTCTGAACATCAATTTGATTTTTTAAAAGGAGAAGTTCTCCTTATCAACAAACCATATAAATGGACTTCCTTTAATGTTATTAGCAGCATCAGGTATTTAATAAAGCACCATACAGGTATAAAAAAAATTAAAGTAGGACATGCCGGAACACTTGACCCGCTTGCCACCGGATTATTAATTATTTGTACAGGTAAGTTCACGAAAAAAATTGATGAATTTCAAGGATTAGAAAAAGAATATACAGGCTCTTTCATCCTTGGAGCTACAACTCCGTCATTTGACAGAGAAACAGAAATTGACCAAACTTTTAATATAAGCCATATAAATCCTGAAATGCTTTTGCAAACTGCAAAAAAATTTACAGGTACTTTTGAACAAATACCTCCATTATATTCCGCAATTAAAATTGATGGCAAAAGGGCTTATAAATATGCCCGTAATAAAGAAGATGTAAAAATCAAGCCAAAGCTCATTACTATCAAAGAATTTGAATTAACAAATATAAATTTACCTGAAATATTTTTCAGGGTTGTGTGCAGTAAAGGAACTTATATTCGTTCGCTGGCGAGTGATTTCGGAGAAGCAATAAAATGCGGAGCTTACCTGTCTTCATTGAAAAGAATAAGAATAGGAAACTTCAGATTAGAAGATGCAATACAAACCGAAGACCTAAAAAAATCATTAAAAATAAAAAAAAACTACAATAATACTTGACAAAGCGTTTAAAATGTATTAATTTAGATTTATTAAAGTTGATAATTCCTGATAATATTATTACTTTTGCAACCATTTTTCTAAATATTAATTATATATAAATATGAAACTATCTCAATTCAGATATTATTTACCACCTGAACTGATTGCAAGCCATCCTCCCAAAGACAGGGATGATTCGAAATTAATTGTGCTTGACAGAAAAAAACAGTCTATTAAACACAAATCATTTAAAGACATATTAAAATTTTATAATGATGGTGATGTTTTTGTTATTAACAACACTAAAGTTTTCCCTGCACGCTTATTTGGCATAAAGGAGAAAACCGGAGCAGATATTGAAGTTTTTTTATTACGTGAATTAAATCGCGAAACCCGCCTGTGGGATGTACTTGTTGACCCGGCTCGAAAAATCAGGATTGGGAATAAGTTATATTTCGGTGAAGATGAATCATTGGTTGCCGAAGTTATTGACAATACAACCTCACGCGGAAGAACTTTACGGTTTCTTTTTGATGGTTCTTACGAAGAATTTAAAAAAACCATTAAAAGACTTGGGAAAACACCATTACCAAAGATACACGACAGACCTAGTGAGCCCGAAGACGAAGAAAGATACCAGACAATTTATGCAAAACACGAAGGTTCTATAGCAGCTCCAACCGCAGGACTTCATTTCAGTCGTGAGCTAATGAAACGCCTTGAACTCAAAGGTGTTAGCTTTGCAGAAATTACACTTCATACCGGTTTGGGAAATTTTAGAAACATTGAAGTTGAAGACCTTACCAAACATAAAATGGATTCGGAAGAGCTAATAACTGATGAAGAAAATACTCAAATCATTAATAAGGCAATAAAAAATAAAAAAAATGTTTGTGCAGTTGGTACAACATCCATGAAAGCTTTGGAAACTTCTGTTTCAATTACGGGAATGGTAAGACCATATGAAGGATGGACTAACAAATTTATTTTCCCACCATATAAAGTTAAGGTTGCAAATAGCATGATTACCAATTTGCATCTATCCCAATCACCAATGATGATGTGTGTAGCTGCATTTGCAGGTTATGATTTTCTGATGAAAGCATACAAGAATGCAATTGAACGTAAATACAAATTTTTTACTTATGGGGATGCAATGCTGATTATTTAATTTAATATCTGTGTTTTGAAAAAATTTGTAATTATAGTTGCCGGCGGAAGTGGAAAAAGAATAAATACCGAAATTCCAAAACAATTTATCTCACTCGAAGGAAAACCCGTATTAATTCATACAATTTCAGCTTTTTATAATTATTCCCCTGAAATTAATATTTTATTGGTTTTGCCAAAAATCCATTTCGATTTATGGGAAAACCTTTGTAAAAATCACAACTTTAATATTTCACATAAAATAGTAGAAGGAGGTAAAACACGGTTTCTTTCCGTAAAAAACGGTCTCTCGAAAATCGAAGAAAATGGAATTATTGCAGTTCATGACGGGGTGCGACCCTTAGTGAAAAAACAAGTAATTGAAAAAGCTTTTCTTGATGCGGAAATTTATGGAAATGCAGTTCCTGCAATTCCTGTTAACGAATCAGTAAGAGAGGTTTATAAAACAGGAAATAAAATATTTAACAGGAGTAACTTACGTATTATCCAAACACCACAGGTTTTTAAATCTTCAATTTTAATTAAAGCATACGAGCAAGCTTATCAAAAAAAATTTACTGATGATGCAACTGTGGTAGAATCTGCCGGTGAGAAAATCAACCTGATTGAAGGTAATCCGGAAAATATTAAAATAACCACACCAATAGATTTAAAAATTGCAGAAGCATTATTAAAAAATAACTCCTAATTTTTCCTCCCCTTCCATTCAAATTTCAGTAAATTACCGATAATTCCCATAAATGAAATATAAATAACATAAATTATTTGAAGTGGCAAATAGTTCCATAATAACTTCCTGTGTCTTACAAATTTTGTTATCCCAACCAAAATTGGTAAATCAATTACTAATTTTACAATCAACATAATAAGAACAACAGGAAGTAATTCATAATAAAACAATCCCAACACAAAACCCGCCAATAAACCAAAATTAAACAAATAAACTACCAAAGCAGTAGAAATGATGGAAAAATCAGTATAGCCTGAACTTTTTGAAACCCATCTTATCCTTTGTGAAATAAATTCCCAGAATGATTTTTTGGCTCCTGTGTAAACAACAGCATCAGAATTTTTTAAGAAATTTATTGCGGAACTTCCCCATTTCTTTTTTATTTTTAAAAGCAGAAAAACATCGTCGCCCGAAACAAATTCATTTTTTGTTTCAAAACCGTTTACTTCAGAAAATGCCTGTTTTTGGTAAGCTAAGTTTGCTCCGTTACACATAATCGGCAAACCGATTTCAATTGCTCCTGCTCCTGAAGCGATCAAGCTTAAAAATTCCAAAGACTGAAGTTTTTTAAACCACGTGTTCTCATTAAGAAAACACACAGGCCCAACGATCATTTTAGGATGTTTTTTTTCATAAAAATTAATAATTGTTGAAAGCCAATTTTTATTAACCCTGCAATCAGCATCGGTTGTAACTATTAATTCACCGCTTGAATTTTTTAAACCGGTTTTAATGGCTTGCTTTTTTGCGGAAATTTGTGGACTTCCTATTTCTGAAGTTATTAATTTTACTTTGAGATAAGGATTGGAATTAATAAAATCTTTTATCAGATTTTTGGTGTTATCAGTTGAAAAATCATCTACCACAATAATTTCAAATAAGTTTTTAGGATAAGTTTGCTTAAGTAGATCATATAAAATATCAGTAATGTTTTGTTTTTCGTTTCGGGCAGGAATTATTATACTTACTTTTGTTTTAGGTTCTTTATCATATAAAACAAATTTTTCAAGCCTAAACCATCCATAAGTAAAAGCGAGTATAACAAAGACATAGGCAAGACACAAGCAAATTAAAAATATGGATATTACTAATGAATAAGTTTCCATATTAAGAATATTTTCTGAAAAATTTAAGTTTAAAAACAAAGAATGTCCCGGCAATAGCCGGAATTATAATGTTTATCAACCATAAAGCAGATGATG
>JAUWKH010000264.1 GCA_030614305.1 Bacteroidota bacterium | reverse complement strand
TATTTATTTCTGCTGGAATCTTTTCAAGAATTTTATGGAACATTGTTTTTTTCATATATCTTCCCTCTCAAATTTTAGGTAGTGTCAAAAGTTTTTGTTTTTCAATGATTTAAATCTTTTATTTTTATATATTTATCTTAAAAGTAACTCTTCTCCCCCTATAATGGGTTATTTTTATCGTTATTTCATCATAGGAAATTGCTCATGAAAAAAGTACAACGCTTCGTTGTTTGGATTTGTAAACACTTTAACCGTGAACAAATACTCAATATTGTTGATGAACTTATCCAAGTTCTTGATGATAAAAATCCTGATCTTAAACCCAAAGATGATTTCAAAGAAAAACATCCTAACTACCGTAAATTTAGTGCTGATCCTTTAGCTCCCCTTAACGCTGCTGATATTGTAAAGCCAAAAAAAACTTAAATTATAAAATCCTTCTACAAGACTATGAATCAAAATATGGTAAACCTCTTAAACCGGTAAACGTAAGAACTTCTAAAAATCGAGTACCCAAACGAACAAAATGCCCACATTGTTCAGCTCCACATCAATACATCTATTTCAATGACGGAAAAAATCGCTCACAACTCAAATGCAAAGTATGTTTAGATGTTTTCCAACTTCATATCCGTTTCCGTAAGTATGTTAAATACTTTTGCCCCTATTGCATGAAAGCTCTCTTCACCTGGAAAGAACATGAAGAAGTCACCATTTATAAATGCCATAACCATAACTGCTCACACCGTAAAGAAAAATTAAATGCGCTTAATGACGATGAGGAAAAACTCAGAGAAGAGCGATCCTCACAGTTTAAGATCAACTATCAGTATCGTGAGTATCATTATTCACAAGCTGATTTGAAAGTTGCCGAGACAGCTAAGCCAAAAGTCGATTTAGAGCGTATTCACAATAACAAAAATATCTTTGCCCTCATCCTTACCTTACATATCTCATACGCCATTACTGCGCGTAAAACAGCCCATATGTTACGTAACATATGGAATATTTCCGTTTCATATCAGACCGTCTTAAACTATGTTCAGACTGCCGCTTATTACTGCCATAAGTTCAATCTTAAAAACAAAGGTGATATAGACGATATCAATGCCGGTGATGAAACCTATGTTAAGGTGAAAGGAGTATGGCATTTCGCCTGGCTTTTTATCTGTTCGGCTTCCAAAAAAATCTGCGGTTATCACTTCTCCGACAATCGAGGTGCTAAAGCAGCTATTATCACCATGCTGGAAACAGTCCGTACAGCAAAAGAAAATCAGGATATTACTTTAGTTTCCGATGGCAATCCATCATACCAGGCCGGAATCCACTTTATTAATAGTCTCCAAAATCAACTAAAACTTACCCTAAAAAAAGTTATCGGTTTACAGAACATGGATGATGAATCTGAAGAGTACAGGCCTTTCAAACAAATGATAGAACGCCTTAACCGAACCTATAAATATCATATGCAGGCACAAAACGGCTTTGAAAGTGTAAACGGTGCTGTTGCTAAACTTGTCCTATTCGTTACACACTACAATTTTTTAAGACCACATACCGCTTTGAATTATAAAACACCCATCCAAATGCCTGAACTAAGGAAGATTGATTCTCTCCCGGGTAAATGGGTTAAGATAATTTCTCTTGCCGCCTAAAACCTTATTATTTCAAAGAACACATTTCTATTTATACTTATTATTTTCAGTGTAAAACTATACCCTTTTTATCGTATGGAGGATCAGGAACAATCTTCGTGGACAAATATGGTTTAGTTTTTATTGCTAATATTTACAATGCTGATCTCCAGTTATAATAAAAAACGGTTTTTTCATTTTTTCATAGAACTTTTGACACTACCACAATTAAATGATTTAAACCAATATTATCAAACTCTCTTACTGAAGATTGTGGTATAAACTGACTCAGCATATTGTTTTTCAATGAAGTAAAATAAGGTATAGCTGTTTGCAAATTAAAATAAAGATAAAATGCATTACCTCTACCCAAATAACATTGATGGCAATATTTTAATTAAATTATACCCTGTTTCCGAAATACTCAGTATGAGCGTTATTGAATTTAATTTAGGGCCTAACGGCTAGGCTTAACTTGCGCCGACTGTTACAAAAGTCACAACGCATGCCACGCTTGAAGGCGTCAAGTTGAAGCCGTTGTTAGGGCACCGATTTTTAGTTTTTGAACTTTTACTTGCATATAGAGTTTAAATTTGTAAATTCAATGTAATGCAATTGTAACTACATTTTTGGAGTATATCATGTCTAAAACTGCAACAATACAAACGCGTATAAATCCTGAATTAAAGAAAAAAGCGCAAAAAATTTTGAACACACTCAATTTATCAATGTCTGAAGCAATCTCACTATATTTAACTCAGGTTACATTACATCGAGGAATACCTTTCGATATCAGAATTCCAAATGACCTCACCGTCAAAACCCTTGAGAAAACTGAGAGGGGTGAGGAATTGAATGAAGTTTCCTCTGTTGATGAATTGTTCCAGGAGTTGAATAATTGAATATTAAATATACCTCCCAGTTTAAAAAAGACTACAAAAAATTTCAGAAGCAAAACAAGGACAGTGAAAAAATAAAAATCTTAATCGAAGAATTATCACAAAAGAAAACATTGGATGAGCATTATCAAGATCATCCTCTCTCAGGTAAATGGAAAAATTACCGTGAATGTCACATTGCTCCTGATTGGCTCCTCATTTATAAAATAACTTCAGATACCTTAATCCTGGTCAGAACCGGCTCTCACTCTGAATTGTTCAAAATGTAAAACCGGTGCTCTAACGGCCGCAATTAAGCGGCGGCTTGAAAAATTTATTCACATAATTCATGCTACGCGTTTAGCCGTCCGCTTGAATTGCATTGTTAGGCGGTGAGGCCAAAAATTTAGCCTGAAAACTACTTACTACGCTCCGAACGAACCATGTGAGCGCTTTAAACCACTGCATAAACAATATAAGGAGCAATCAAAAGTTTTGCCATTCTCATCAGGTAATATAGCACCAAACTATTCAAATAGCTGCCCCATCACCCAGTGCCTGAAAACCGGAATACCAGCCCCAACACATGGCAAAATTGGATGCAAGGGACATATTTTGAATTTTTTTGCAACTCTTTATTATTAAATAAATAATTAAAAAACACTCTAAGCGCGAACATGGCGTCTAACGGCCGCAATTAAGCGGCGGCTTGGAAAATTAATTCACATAATTTATGCTACGCGTTTAGCCGTCCGCTTGAATTGCTTTGTTAGGCGGTGAGGCCAAAAATTTAGCCTGAAAACTATTTA
>JAUWKH010000377.1 GCA_030614305.1 Bacteroidota bacterium | reverse complement strand
ATTATAAAACGCAAAAGATGCCCTTATAGTTCCCTGAATTTTAAACCAATCCATAACAGGCTGGGCGCAATGATGTCCTGTGCGAATTGCTACACCCATCTTATCAATAATTATTCCTGCATCATAAGGATGAATATCTCCGATAAGGAATGAAATTACACTTGTTTTGTGTTTTGCAGTTCCGATAAATCTTAACCCATTGATTTTTTGCAATTCTTCAGTAGCATAATTCAAAAGTTCATTTTCATAAACTTCAATATTTTCACGACCAATTTTATTCAGATATTTAAATGTGGCATCTAATCCTAAAACTCCGCCAACATTCGGTGTTCCGGCTTCAAACTTAAAAGGCAATTCATTAAAATAGGTTTTTTCAAATGTAACACTTTTGATCATCTCGCCTCCCGACTGGTATGGCGGCATTTCTTCAAGAAATTTATCTTTTCCATATAATACACCAACACCCATCGGAGCATAAACCTTATGACCTGAGAAACAGTAAAAATCACAATCCAGTTCTTTTACATCCACTTTTAGATGCGGAATACTTTGTGCACCGTCAATAAGTACCGGAATATTTTTTTCGTGAGCTTTGCTGATAATTTCCTTAACGGGATTAATTGTGCCCAAAACATTTGAAACATGGGTTATTGCTACCAGCTTTGTTTTGTCAGTTAAAAGTTCCTCAAAAGCATCAAATATTATTTCTCCTTTTTCATTTATGGGGATAATATTAAGCTTTGCTTTTTTCTCTTCACATAAAATTTGCCAGGGAACAATATTGGAATGATGTTCCATCACAGAAATTAAAATTTCATCATCTTTGGAAATAAATTTTTTCCCAAAAGATGAAGCAACAAGGTTTATTGAATCTGTTGTTCCTTTTGTAAAAATTATTTCGTGAGAATTTTCCGCATTAATATATTGCTGAATATTTTTCCTTGCAATCTCAAAAGATTCGGTAGCTTTATTACTAAGATAATGAACTCCGCGATGGATATTTGCATTTTCTTCGGAATAATATTTTGATACAGTATCAATTACCACCTTCGGTTTTTGAGTTGTTGCAGCATTATCAAGGTAAGCCAAAGGTTTTCCGTAAATTTTTTGCTGTAAAACCGGGAAATCCTGCCTTATTTTATTTATGTCAAAAATCATGGGTTTATATTTTAATATCAAAATGAATTTCTTTTTCTGGTGAACCGCAATGCAAAACACATTTATCACAAATTGACAATTCGCCACGTAAACGTTTTTTTACCATATCATCTATCCTGTCACGCAAGGGCTTGATTGAAATTTTATTAATAACCTCAGCAGCAAAAGCATACATGAGCAACAATCTGGCATTGGCTTCGGTAATGCCGCGCGAACGAAGATAAAACATAGCTTCAGTATCAAGTTGTCCTACAGTTGCTCCATGACCGCATTTAACATCATCAGCATAAATCTCCAGAAACGGCTGGGTATCAATTGAAGCTGTATCTGTTAGTAAAATATTTTTATTACTCTGAAAAGCTCTTGTTTTTTGTGCATCCCTGCGAACAAGTATATGACCGTTAAACACTCCTGTTGCATTTTCATCCAAAATACCTTTAAATAATTCATTGCTGCTACAGTTTGGTTTCGCGTGGTCAATAAAAACATGGTTATCAATATGCTGGGTTTTATCCATCAGATAAACACCGTAAACATTAGCATCGCACACCTGTCCGTTGAGTTTTACAAAAGTATTGTTGCGGATCAATCCGCCATTTAATGTTATTGAATTTGTTGAAGCATTGCTGCCTGATTTCTGATGAACAAAAGTTGAGTTTATCAGGGTTGAATCATTATTGAGATTTTGTAATTTGTAATGATCAAGAT
>JAUWKH010000104.1 GCA_030614305.1 Bacteroidota bacterium | reverse complement strand
CTTGTCCGTCTATATGGATTCCATACGGTCATATGAAGCCAAGCAAATCCGTATGGATGGATGTTTAAAACAGCTTTGAAATTGTTTTAGTCATTGAATTTTGAAAATTGGAATTTATCCATACGGACAAGTTTTGAAATTTGGTGCTTGTCATTTGTTATTTTTTATATTTATTTAAAATATCGGACTTTATAAACCAACACTATTTAACATCAAACAAAAATTATTAGAACGGATATCCGATACCAAAATTCCAAAAGATCTTATAGAATGCTGCTTTATTAATAACCCAGCGTTTGTGTTTCGGCTCAGCAGGGTCTCTGAATGGCAGTGCTCCATCAATCCTGAAAATAAAAAATTTAAAATCAAACCTTAATCCTATACCAGCATCAACACCCAGTTCGCTTAAAAAATTATTAAAGAAAAATTTACCATCAGGGTAAGATGAGTTTTCTTTTAACAACCAAATATTACCAACGTCAACAAATAATGCACCTTTAAAAAATTTGTATAAAGGAAAACGGTATTCAAAATTTCCTTCAAGCTTAAGGTCGCCCATTTTATCATAAGTAATATTAGTGTTTTGATATGCACCTGGTCCTAATGAATTTATTCGCCAACCGCGCATCCCATTGGCTCCACCGGCATAAAATCCTTTTTCAAAGGGCAGGTCTTCCGAATTTCCATAAGGAATACCAATTCCAAATACAGTCCTGAATACCAAACGGTTATTTTCATTTAAAATATAATAATACCTGAAGTCAATATCAGTACGGACATATTGAGAGTATCTTATATTGAAAAGAGTATAGTATCCGTCATCGTCTTTAGGGGCTTTAATCAGGTTGTCAATTCCGTTTAAAAGATTACCTGCTGTTTCAATATTTCCTCTGAAATAAACAAAATTTTTCAATTTATTAATTTCCTGATTATTATAGATAAAGCTATAATTGATTCCTGTAATAAGATGATTGGTGTATTGATTTTTTAAGCTTTGATTGGTTTCATTGTTTATTATTGAATCAAATTCGGGTGTAGGGAAAATTCTAACTAAATTAATATCAGCAGGAAACAAAATATGAGTTTTATAATTTGATTCCGACCAGTTGTAGCCGAAAGAAATATTTGTAATATATCTTCTGTAGTTTTGTTGATTTTGATAGTTTAACCCTGTTGTGATATTAGTTTTCGGTTTAAAGTATTTTGGAAATCTTTCCTGTTTGACCGGGACGAGAAATTTTGGAATAGAAAGATTTATTTCCACTCCGGTTTCAAATGTGTTAAAAAACAAAAACTCTTTTGATGTATTTTCTTCTTGTGTATAGCTTGTTTTTTGTGCTTCCATTGCACCTTTAAATTTTATGCTTAGTATTTCGGCTCCCCTGAAAATATTTTTATTTTGATAAATCAAATTGCCACCAATTCCGAGGTCTCCACCCGAATTTGTTCCTTCGGCTTCAATAGTGTATGACTGAACTTTTGATCTTGAAAGATTGATATTACAATCAAGCAAATGTTTGCTATGAATACTTATATTAGTATCAGCAATATCTCTGGTAAACTGAATATTTGCATATTTAAACATTCTCAACTCATAAAGCCGTTTATATGTTTGTTGAACATCCTTCAGAATAAAATGCTGCCCGGGATTAATAATAATTGATTGGGAGATCGTTTTGGGTTTGATCTTTAATTTATTATTATTAAGAAAATAATATTTGATTTCAGGGTTGTCTCTTGAAATCTGATAAACAGCTTCAATTAGAGTGTCGTATTTGATAGTGTCGCTTGCTAATGGACTATAATCGGGGTTTATGTAAATTCGGTTTATGTAAAACGGATAATGATTTTCTTCAGTAAATTCACCGATCTCAGTTTTTGACACTACTTTAATATTTTTAATACCAATGGTTATATTAAGGCTGTGGTTGTTAAATGCACTGTCAACTTCATAAAAAATATATTCACTGTTAAAAAAGTAATATCCGTTGTTTTGAAGATATTTTGTAATTCTATCACGTTCATCTTCCAAATCATAAGCATTATAAATATTTCCTTGTTTTATCAATGAAGTAGATTTATTAGATAGAACAATGTTTTTGATTGCATTATTTTTAATATTATATTTGATGTTTTTGATTTTGTATGGTATTGCCGGCTTAATTTCATAAATAAGACTAACTTGTTTTTTATGAATTTTTTCAGATTTATTTGCTTTGGAATTAAAATAACCGATGTTATTCATATAAGCCCTGATTTTAATCAATGAACTTTTTGCCATGTTTTGACTATAAATAACAGGTCTTTCGCCAAGTGATTTTTTAATCCATTTTTTAAACTTTGTTTCTTTGCCTTTGTTTGCAATATTGTAAAACCATAATTTGAAGCGAACAAGTCCGAATAATTTTTTATTGGGCTTTTGTTGTATTAATCCGGTGATTTTGTCTTTATCAATTTTTAATTTATAACTTTCAATTTTAACGGTATTCTTCTTCAGGAGGTATTCATTTTTTTTCAGGCTTCTGGTAGGATTACATGCAACTATAGATAATAAGAGGATTATATAGGTTAGGATATTATAGAGTGATTTCGTTTTCAAAATTATAAAGAGGTTTAAGAGAATACAAATTTATAAAATTTGTTTGTTTTTAATTATCATAACACTGCTTTGCATATCAGGAACCTGAACAAGGTTTTCGGGAATGTTTTTTACAAAATCATCAATGGCTTTTATAGCTCCTTCCCATTTATAGTTATAGTCGTGAATAATAATTACTCCGCCATCAGCAAGGCGGGGATAAAAATATTTTAGCCCGTCGTTTATCGGATTATACAGATCAGCATCAATGTTTACAAGTGAGTAAATTTCGTTTTCAAGACCCTTGGTAGTATCCGGAAAATATCCTTTACAAAAAATAATGTTATCGTTTCCATTAATATATTTTTTTACTTTTTTCAAATTTGTGTCAGCAAAATTTATTGTACTGTATGTTGCGGCTTCACCGGTTTCAAATTTCAGGTCTTTGTCGGTAAAACCTTCAAAAGTATCAAACAATAAAAATTTCCTTGTGACATCCGTTTTATGGATTATTTTTGCTGTTTCGCCTTTATATACGCCCAATTCGGCAAAAGAACCTTTGATGTTATCCTTTTTTATTCTTTCAATCTGAAACCAGAAGTTAAAAAACCTTACTTTATCAGGATAATTTTTTTCAAGGCGAATTAGCTCTTTTGAAATTTCCCCTGACTTTATTTTATGTGTCCAAACAACAGGTTGGTAATTTTTATCAAAAAAGATACTCCATAAATATTTGATTAAGAAAAACAAAACAAGAGCAATTAAAGATATATTAATGATTTGAAATATTGAAACAGATGGCATAATAACTCTATTTAGTGCTTGTCCATAAAGTCAATTATGTTTATAAAATTTTAGATTTATGATTTTAGATTTTAGATTTATATTTCTTAATCCGATGATAATCAACAATATTTTAAATTTTAAATCTGAATTCTAAAATCTTAAATTGTTAGAACGTGACTTTATAGACCGACACTATTTATGGTGATGCAAAGCTAATAAAAAAAATATCAGAAATAATTTTTTTATATTCTAAAAAAAGATATTACTTTTGCACTCCTTTTGGGAGTTTAGCTCAGCTGGTTCAGAGCACCTGCCTTACAAGCAGGGGGTCACTGGTTCGAATCCAGTAACTCCCACAAAAAAACAGCCACGATTTTTCATATACGCATCAAAGTAGTTTATACTTTTTGAAAGACTTCAAAAAACCATACGAAACGAAGCAAGCGACACAAAGTTAATACGTATGTATACGTCTGGATTCAATTTTTTTAACCTTAGTAGAAATATTAAAAATTACTTCCCTAAACCTTATTACCTTATTTTCAGTATGTTTAATAAGGTAATAAGGTTTGTAATTCATCTGAATACTGGCTTTATACTAAGGTTTATTGAAAAATCCATACGGACAGTCGTAAGGTTTTTATTAAACTATCACTTAAGCTAATTTCGTAATAATGCCTGAGTATTATTTCACGACTTTGCTTTTCCTTAAATTTTCGGGGCTTAAATTATATTTTTCCGGATGTTTGGCAGTTTTGGTTTTGTAAAAATCAGTAATGGTTTTAAAATCTTTTTCAAAATCACCAGACGGATAGATCAACGGACCTAAACCACCTTCTTTTTTCCCATAATCAATATATCCTAAAGCTATTGGCACTTTGGCTTTTTGAGCAATATAATAAAAGCCTTTTCTCCATTTGTGAACCAAGCTTCGTGTACCTTCAGGAGTGATAACAATATAAAGTGAATCATATTCACTGAAAAGCCTTGAAATATATTCTACCATATTATTCTTCTTGCTTCTGTCAATTGGTATGCCGCCCCAGGCTTTAAAAATTCTTCCAAACGGAAATTTAAAAACTTCTTTTTTTATTAGAAATTTTACATTAACTCCAATTACAAAATATGCTAAACGGGCTATTAAAAAATCATAATTACTGGTATGCGGTGCTGCAAGTATTATACATTTTTTTACTCCTGGAAGAATGATACCATATATTTTCCAACCCCAAAGTTTTAATATGATTTTTGAAAGAAATTTTGACATCGTATTAGAATTCAATTTCAAGGTTTAATTGTTCTTTCATTTTTTTGACAGCAGGATTTTTTTCTGCCATTTTTTCAAATTTTTCCTGATCCGTATAAGCTATATTGTTTTCTTCCTTTGTAGCCACAACTGGCTTTAAGCGAATTTGATAGTTGTTTAATTCTTTTTTTAAATATCTTAATAAATCCGAAATGTTTAATTTATCGTTTGCAATAAGCTTGTTATCAGTCTTAAATTCAATTACAAAATTATCTTTTAATACAGGATTATTTTTGGCAATGGCATTTGAAAAACTCGGTAATTTTTCGGAAATGGAAGAAATATATATTTTCCAGACTTTATCTAATTGATCCTGACTAAATTCATCTGCAGTTTTTTGGTGATCTTCTTTAATATCATGAAATTCGTTTTTGTTGTTATTTTCGTTTTGCTGTTTGAATGACTGTTTAATTGATATTGTTCCTGGGGTAACATCACTTGATTTTTTTATTTGTGGAGTTGTAACAGTTGTATCGCTTATATGTTTTTCAGGTTCTGGTGTTGGGCTTGACTTAAGCGAAGATGTATCTTTTTCCATCACCTGTTGCTTTTTTAGTGGGGGAGGGGTGTAAGCTGTTTTTTTAGCATGTTGAGCTTCATCGTTAACCGGCGAAGTAATGGAACACATTTGCATGATTGAAATTTCAAGATGCAAGCGTTTATTATTACTAATTTTGTAATTTATATCGCATTTATTGTTAATATCCAATGCTTTTAAAAGAAAATTTACAGAACACTTTTCTGACTGCTCTTTGTATTTTGTTTTAAAATCTTCGCCTATTTCAAGTAATTGAATGGTTGAAGCGTCTTTGCAAACGAGTAAATTTCTGAGATGCTCACCAAGACCGATAAGAAAATGTTGTCCGTCAAAGCCATTATCAATTATCTCATTAATTATCAGTAATGATTCGGGAATATTGTTATTTAAGATAGTTTCAGTTATTTTAAAATAATAATCGTAATCAAGTACATTTAAATTTTCAATTACATTTTTATAGCTTATTTTATTACCTGTGAAGCTGACTATCTGGTCAAAAATTGAAAGAGCATCCCTGAGTGCTCCGTCCGACTTTTGAGCAATAATGTGTAATGCATTGGTTTCTGCAGAGATGTTTTCATTTTTTGCAACAAAATTTAGTTGTTTTACAATGTCATCTATACTTATTCTTTTAAAGTCAAATATCTGGCAACGCGATAAAATAGTAGGAATGATCTTATGTTTTTCAGTAGTTGCAAGAATGAACTTGGCGTAAGAAGGAGGCTCTTCAAGTGTTTTTAAAAAAGCGTTAAATGCCGATTGTGATAACATGTGAACCTCATCAATTATATATACTTTGTATTTTCCGACTTGCGGAGGAATACGAACCTGATCAACCAAATTCCTGATATCATCAACCGAATTATTGGAAGCTGCATCTAATTCATGGATATTAAATGAAATAGATTGATTAAAAGAAGTGCATGATTCGCATTTGTCGCAGGGTTCAATATTTTCTGTGATATTTTTACAATTTATTGTTTTGGCAAGTATCCGGGCACATGTTGTTTTTCCGATTCCACGCGGACCGCAAAATAAAAATGCCTGAGCAAGCTGATTGTTACGTATAGCATTTTTTAATGTAGAAGTTATTGATTGTTGCCCAATTACAGTGTCAAAAGTCTTTGGTCTGTATTTTCTTGCTGAAACAATAAAGTTTTCCATTATTAATTAGGATAAGATTTTAT
>JAUWKH010000039.1 GCA_030614305.1 Bacteroidota bacterium | reverse complement strand
TTCTGATTATATTTGCATAAACCTTGTCTTGATTTTCAGAAAGATATATTCCTGTTAAAATGCCCACAGGTATAGCCATTACCGATGCTAAAAGGACCATTAATATACTGCCTGTAATTCCGTTTGCAATACCACCCGGGATAATTTCACCGTTAGCAATTGCAGTCATAGCTTCTAAAGTGTTTGGCGCATTATCAATGAAAAAATTCAGGTTTATCTGCCTTATCCCTTTTATTACTAATTTTATTATTATAAAAACAACAGGCGAAATCGCAATCATTGACATAAAAATCACAAAGCAGTAAAACACTTTGTTTTTAACAAGGCGAAATGAAAAACCATCGGTTTGTATTTTATTGTACCTTATTTTTCCCATTACGATAATTTATTAATTATCAACTTTCCAATTGAATTTACAATTCCTGTGATAAGAAAAAGCAAAAGAGCAATAGCTATCAGCGAACTTAATTTCAATCCTTCAGCTTCCCCGAATTGATTCGCAATAACACTTGCCATTGTATTGCCTGTATCAAACAAACCTTTCGGGATAATGTTTGCATTTCCAATTAACATTGTAACAGCCATAGTTTCACCAAGCGCCCTGCCCAGTGCAAGAATATAACTCGCTACTATACCTGAACGGGCTGATGGAACTATTACATTAAAAATTACTTCCCATTGTGTCGCTCCAAGCGAATATGCAGCTTCTTTAAGTTCGTTCGGAACCATTTTAATAATCTCGTTGCTTAAAGATGTTGCATAAGGAATGATCATAATTGACAAAATAAGTGCTGAAGTAAAAATTCCAAATCCCTGCTCATTAAAACCTAAATCTACAATCAAGGGTTTTAATACATAAAATCCCCACAAACCATAAACAATAGAAGGGATACCTGCAAGCAGATCAACCATTGATCCTAATATGTTTGCAATTTTTGTATTTCTAAAGTATTCACCAAGAAAAAGTGAAGCCGAAAACGACATTGGAATGCATAATAACAATGCAATTATTGAAGTTAATAACGTTCCTACGATAAAAGGTAAAGCACCGTATTCTTCTTTACCTTCAGTTGGATTCCATTCGGAAGAAAAAATAAATCTTAAACCAAATTCATTAAAAGCCGGCAAAGCTCCGTTAATAAGTGAGTAAACTATACCGGCCGCTAAGAATAATATTACTAAAGATGTAATAAATAAAACAACTTTTGTTATTTTTTCCCCATTCATTCTATTCATTATTCAGGTTTACTGGTGCTTGTTACCAGTTGCTTGCTGGTTTTTTGATTGTCATTCGATTACCATTCGATTGCCATTCAATAGTCATTCGACTGTCATTAGGTTGTGATTGTGGTTTTGGTGTAGAGACAAGTCATGACTTGTCTTTACGATTGTCATTCAGTAGTTATTCAACCATTCAACCATTCAACCATTCAACCATTCAATCATTCAATCATTAAATCATTCAACCATTCAGCCATTTAAACATTTCCAACATCCCATTTTTATAAAAGACTTTCCCCACCATAATTAACCGTTCTTAAAATCTGCTTTGCTTTTTCCACAGTTTTTTCAGGTAAAGGCGAGTAATGAACTTTTTTAGTAACATCCTGAGCATCTTTACTTATCAGCCAATCTAAAAATTTTACTGTTTCAAGAGCCCGGGTTTTAGAACGTCCATCATAATCTAGATCTTTATAAAGGATTATCCATGTAAAACCACTTATGGGATATGCTTCTGGGTCAGCAGAGTTGGTTAGCATTACTCTTGTATCATCAGGGATATCAGCTTTTGCTGCTGCACTAATTGACTCAACACTTGGCTCAATATAATTACCTGCTCTGTTTTGCAATAATGCCACCGGGATTTTTTGTGCAAATGCATATTCAGAACCAATATATCCTATTGTACCAGGAGTTTGTTTTATTGTACCTGCTACTCCGGGATTCCCTTTTGCTCCTATTCCGCAAGGCCATTTCAATGATTTACCTTTACCGACTTCAGTTTTCCAAACATCGCTGACCTTACTCATAAAATCGCTAAAAATATAAGTTGTTCCGCTTCCGTCAGACCGGTGTACTACTGTGATATTTTTGTCAGGTAGATTTATGTCAGGGTTATTTGCCTTAATTTTTTCATCATTCCATTTTGTTATTTTACCCATAAAGATTCCTTCCAATAATTCGTTTGTAAGTTTAATTTCTTCAACACCAGGAAGATTGTAGGCAATAACAACAGCACCAAGACAGGTAGGGATATGAACAATTTCTGCCGGCATACTTTTAATTTTTTCATCCGACAGAAAAGCGTCGGTAGCTCCAAAATCTACTATCTTATCTTTCAGACTTCTTATTCCGCCACCTGAACCTATGCCACCGTATGTTAATAAAATTCCCGTTGACTTGGTATAATTTTTAAATACCATATTGTAAAAAGGCATAGGAAATGTTGCTCCGGCAGCAGTTAATGTTACTTTTTTCTTAGCACCTTCACTGCTTTGATTTGAATTATTGCATGCTGTTAATACAGCAATTGCAAAAAATAATACTACTAATTTTTTCATGATAATTTTGTTTTATTTTATTATTAATTTTTACTTCAATATTATAATCAATATATTAAAAATTTGTTACGGAATTATTACAAATTTGTTAAGAATTAAAATTTGATTTCTAAGTTCAGATATGCACCATATACAAACGATTTACCGCTTTCAGCAGGTTGCCAGCCCTGGAAGTTCGGAGCAATTTTAAGATATTTTATTGGTGAATATTCAAGACCTGCAATAATAATCTGACCATCTTTGGCAATATTCCAGTCTTCATCTGCACCTTCTATTTTAACAGAAGAAAGATTATCGTATCTGCCGAATACCTCAAACTTATTATTAATTTGATATGATGAATACACTGAAACACCTGAATAGTTCCGGTCTTTAATCATATTGTGATTTTCCTGCAAATTATATTCAGCTCCAACAGAAAGTTTTTTGATTGAATAACCAATGAAAGCAGAAATTGTTGACTGTGCTACACTATCTTTCATTAAATCGTAATAGCCACGTACTATTAAACCTTTTACAGGTTTTAATGTCAATCCGAAACATGCCTTGTAAGTTTCGTTTGCCTGGATTTTTTTATAACCTTCACCATTAATAACAGTAACATCAAGACTAATAATTTTATGAGGTTTATAAGTAACGCTAACACCCAAATCGGCGCTTGAACCGAATTTATATGCATCCTGAAACGATTTATATATATAACGGTGACCCCAGAATTTTTCCTGAATTTTGAATTGATATAAACCAATTAACCCGAAATCAATTAAAAATTTGTCAGTTTTGTAAGTTACCATTGCATTCTTAAGATATGCTACCTGTTCTAAGTTACCGGCTTTTGGATTACCTACATTAAGATTAATTTTTGCTGAGAAATTTTTGCTTAGATTATATTTATAACCAAAATAAGCACGTGTAATCTCAAAAGCGGATGTATTGCCATCATCAGAAAAATTGCTGTGAAAATTGGTAAATATTTTTGCAAACGGCTTACCTGACGGCTTAAAATCGTCATTTAAATTTTCATCCTGGCTAAAAATGTAAGCATTAATGCCAATTAAAAGAAAAAGTGTAATTTTTAATTTTTTCAGTTTTGTTACAATTTTGTTAAAAATATATTTCAGTTTGCAAAAATAAATTACAGTTGTTTCATTAATGTTTCAGAAATATTACAAAATTGTTACAAAATTCTTGTATTGGTGGGCAGGTTATGTGTTAAATTTTTTATGAAATTTAAACTATAATTCGCCTATTAAAACCCTTTTTTCTAATTTTGTTAAAAAAGTAGAACTTGCCGATTTAATCTCCCTTTGCTTAGCAAGAGCAAGGCCTTTTATCAAATGATTGGCTGTTGCAGGGTTTGTTGCCAAAGGTATATTATGCACATCACATAAACGCATCAGCATTTGTACATCAGGTTCGTGGGGATGTTTACCTAAGGGATCTCTAAAGAAAAAAACCATAGCTACTTTTCCTTCTGACACCAAACTGCCTATCTGTGCATCGCCGCCAAGTGGACCACTTTTATATTTTTTAACTATAAATCCAGCATCCTGTACATGTTTGCCTGTCGTACCAGTTGCTATAAGTTTGAAATGTTGAAGCAACCCTTTGTTTTGATTTAAAAAAGTAACAATTTCAGCTTTCTTTCCGTCATGTGCAATAATTGCGATTTTTCTCTTTTCCACGTCATTTATAATTTTATTTTAGTAAAATGAATCAATATTCTTTTTTGTTTATTAATTTACCATTTTCATCCCACATATACCAGGTGCCTGATTTTTTACCTTCAACATAATACATTTCGCATCTTTTAAGTCCGTTATTATCCCAAATCATCCATTTTCCATGTTTAAGATTATTGTTGAAGTTTGCTTCAGCAGTTTTTATCTTATTTTCGTTCCAGGTTTCCCAAAGTCCGTGTTTTAATCCTTCTTTATATGAGCGTATCTCATTAATTTCAGAATTTTCAAAATACAAAAATACCTTTCCATCCTTTTTCCCATCCATTAAATCCAATTCAATTTTTTTGTTTCCATTATCATAAAATTCAACATAGCTTCCTGTAAACAACTCATTATCTTCGTCGTAATATAAACCATCTTTATCAATGATAATTTGCGAAAAGGATAATTGAAATAAAAATATATAGATGAGTGTTAAATAATATTTTTGCATGAAAACGTATTTGAATACATGGGGGTATATAATTAGTATCTGTCCATAATGTCAATCAATTTTTGAAATAATCCCGATAGCTATCGGGACCAAATAACAAATTTCAAATAACAAATAAATTCCAAATTTCAATTACCAAAACAGCTCTGAAATGGTTTTGGTCATTGAATTTTGAACATTGGAATTTATCCATAAGGACAAGTTTTGAAATTTGTTGCTTGTCATTTGTGATTTTAAATATTTATTTCAACATTTAGACTTTATAGACGAACGCTGATTAATATTTTTTCAATTCAATTTTTAATGTATTAACCGAACTCTCGGCTTTTACCACTTTTAATACATTTTTTTGATAAGAAATATATGATATCGAAATATCATAAGTGCCCGGCATAATATTTTTAAATTCAAATTTTCCATCAAAATCCGAATAAACTTTTTCATCGGTTCCTTCTATTTCAACTAATACTCCAGTTAGAGTTTCACCGGTTTCTTTATCAATAATTTTACCATTTATTGCAACGGTATTATTATTTATTTCTTTAGGATTACTTTCATTGTTTGCATAAGATACTTGAAATGCAAAAAATAAAACACAAATACTTAAGATTAATTTTTTCATTTTTAAAATATTATTTTTTCTTCAAAAATAGGATGTGTCCGTTACATTCATATTACAGGATTGTTACAAATTTGTTAAATTGAGGGCTGAGGCTATTTTAAAATCGGCAGTCAGCAGTCCATACGGACTCCTTTCAGTCGTCAGCAGTCGGCAAATCTGCAGAATATAGAATACTAAAGACTGAAGACTAAAAAAAATCAACAAATTAATAGTCAATTTTAGTATTCGGCATTGCTTTTCTTAAACTATCCAAAACCTTAAAAGGAATTTTATTTCCCTTTAAGTTTAATATTCTGAGTTTTTCTAAAGAAAGTAATTCTTCAAAGGGAATGCTTTCAACTTTATTGTTTTTCAGATTTAAAACTTCAAGGTTTTTAAGTTTTGATATGCTTGTTTTAAGGTTGCTTATGTTATTATTATCCAGTTTTAAAACCCTGAGTTGTAACATATCAAATAATATATCAGGCATTTCCCATATTTGGTTTCGTCCGAAATATATTTCCTCTATGCTTTTCATCTTAAGCAGCTTTTCGGGGATGAAATCAAATTTGTTTTCTCCCATTCTTATACGCTTAAGATTAGGTAAACGGTAAACTTGCTCCGGAATATCCGAAAATTTATTTTCTGCGAGATAAAGACCTTGTAAATAAATCATGTCGCCAATATATTCCGGTAAGGTGTTCATGTTATTTTTTGATAACTCCAGTGTATTCAGGTATTTAAAACTATAAACTTCCTCAGGTACTCTATTAAGCTCTTTTCCAAAAATTATAAGTTTATATACTGAGTCCGGCTGTTTTAATGCTTCATCCAAAGAACGAAAGGTTTTAATTTCGTAAAGTTCACTTAAAGTAAATAATTTTGTTGAATCAAAACTATCATATTTTAATCTTTTCCGGCATCCCGTAGTATAAAATAAAAAAACAAATAATGTTAATCCTATAATGAGATAGAGTATTCTTTTCATTTGTTTATATTTTAAATTTGATTGCATTTTTAGAAATTGGAAATTAGAAATTCGGGAGAATGTCAAATTTCCAATTTCAAGTCTCAAGATTCATTATTTAATCATTAATCCATTTACCCATTATAGTTGGCAGTAGAGCCAAAACATTAAAATTTATATTTTAGTCTAAGTTTGAAAGTTCTGCCATAACTATAGCTAAGATAAGTTTTGTCTTCTTTCACCGGTTTTTTAAAATGGTGAACTGCTTTATATTCTGCATCTAATATATTATTTACTCCTATTTCCACAATAAAATTTCGGTTTGAGCCAAATCCTTTTGAGATATTAAAATTTAGCGAGGGAAATGGCTGTTCGAAAATATAAGGAGTTGCTCCTTTGGTTATAATCAGTAATTTTTCTCCATTTATATTAAAACCAAGATTTGATTCAAATCCAATACAATGGTTTGTATAATTCAAGAATGCATTAATAATATATGGTGCCTGACCAAACATTGGCCTTGTATCCGATCTTGTGGAGTCGCCTGAAAGTATATCATTATATTCTTTCTCTGTTAATTTAACAACTGATTTAATGATAGTTAAGTTACCTCCAAATGTAAAGTTTTTCAAAACATTAATAAAACCAAGTTTTTTACGAAATTCAATTTCTATCCCATATAAACAGGCATCTTTAGTGTTTTCATATTTGATTTCATAATTTTGGGTAGTAACAGATAATTTCTGCTCAATAGGATCCTGAAAATATTTATAAAAAGCACTAACAGTAACTTTTTCTCCATGTTTAAAGAACCATTCCCATCTTATGTCTAAATTAGAAATTATTGCCCTCTTAAGCTCAGGATTACCAGTAATAAAAATCCCGGTTTTATAGTCATAATAATTTGTCCCGATTTCTCTAAATGTCGGTCGTGCAATTGTTCTTGTACCGGCTAAACGCACATTCATATCTTCTGTTAAGGAATAAATGAAGTTTACTGAAGGAAGTAAATCTGTTTCCTTTACCTTACCGTGTTTGTATTTGCTGTCGTTGATATCAACAACTTTATTTGTAACTTCGATATCTGATGTTTCTAATCTTAAACCGGCAATTGTCCTAAATTTCCCGGATATTGGCAAATCTATCATTGCATATCCTGCTATAACTTCCTGATGAGCTTTATAACTATTATTTAAATCCTGTTCATGATCAGCAACATAATAATAACCAAAAGGGTTTGTGGTAGATATTATATTATCGGTAAGAAATGTATAAATATCAGTAGTTGGGAAAAAGGAAACAGAAGATTGGACTTCAAATTTTGTTTCATCCAAATTACGGTCTTTATACGTATAAGCTCCTCCGAATTTAATTTTTGATTGAGCTTTTAGAATAGTTAGAGGTAACTCAAAATTTAAATTTGCATTATAATTTTCTTCATTCATTTCGCGGTAAAAACGGGCAGGTGCATCATTTGTTTTGATTCTCATGGTAGAATCGTTAGGGAGGAGGAATTCAAAAAATCTAAGATCAGGTTCATTTTGTGTCATATAAGTATAAGAAAACAACCAATTGGATACCATTTTATTTAATCTATGAAATACGTGTTTTCCATGTAATTGATAATTATCAAAGATTCTTTCGAGAAAGGCAAGGCTCCTGTCTTCATCAGGTGAATCCTCATAATAGAAAAATCCTGAACGACTGACAGCGAGTTTTTTTCCACTTTGATTTCTTAAATATCTGAGGCCGATTTTATTATTACTATTGAGTTTTAGATTTAGATTTAACAAACCTGAAATATTTACATTTTGTGCTCCATAAATTACTTCATCAAAAATTTTAAATGGGTCCGGCTGTGCTCCTTCTTCATAAATTCCATACACACCATTATCATAATATTTATAATCGTTAGAGTAACTGATAGCTGCATTGTATCCCAATGTTTTCTTTAAAAAGTTAATTTGATTTCCGGCAGAAAACTTGTATGATTGGTTTAAAAATGACTTTTTGATTTCCGGATTCATTGCTTTATTAAATGAACTACTGATTTCATGCAATGCCTCATCAGTAAATGGAGGTTTTGGAACGTAATTAATATATCCATAGCGATCCAAATATTCTCTCGCTATACATGGAATATTCCTTGTTCCGTCGTCCATTCCAAGCCAATCGGTATTACCTCCCTCATAAGTCAGAAAATCTTTATTTAAGTTAGCCTGAGGATTAAAACCAAAAGAAGCAGAAAATTGCATTGTGAATTTTTCAGGAAAGTCTTTTGTTGTAATATCAATATGGCCTCCGGTAGATTCACCGGGCATATCAGGCGTAAATGTCTTACGGACAATTATATTCTCAATAATATTACTCGGGAAAATATCCATTTGAACAGTGTTTTTTTCCGGGTCCAACGCCGGAATATCTGCACCGTTTAATGTAATTTTAGTATATCTGTCACCCAATCCACGAACAAACACATATTTATCATCCTGTACTGAAACCCCGGTAACACGTTTTAAAGCTGAAGCTGCATCATTATCTCCAAGACGAGTGATTTGTTTGGCAGAAATTCCATCTAACATCGAAGCAGATTTTTTTTGCATTAATTGTAAAGAGGCTTCAGTATATCTTACCGCTTTAGCTGTAACATCCACCTCATTTAACTGGGTTATTTCTTCATCCAGATTAAAATTGGCTATAGTAACATTAGCTTCTTTCACTTCAATATCAGTACGAGTTTGTGATTGATATGAAATATATGAAACCCTTATTGAATATACCCCCGGATTCAACGACAGACTATAATTTCCATCAAAATCACTAATAGTTCCTGTATTAGTTCCCACAACCATTATAGTAACACCAATGAGGGTTTCACCGGTTTCATTATCAATTATCTTACCTCTTATAAAACTATTTTTCGCCAGACTACTTAAAGTAAAGAATAAAAGGATGATAATGAACAAATTTATTCGCATAATCAAGTTTCTAATTTCTAATTTCAGAATCTATATTTTCGCATTAGCAAAGTGTCAAGTAGATTTTTAATATATGAAAGATTCCGTTATTTTATTCTAAAATTCACCTTTTGAGTTTTCAACTAAATAAGCTGACAGTGGAAACACTATCAGCTTATTATATGGTAGTATGAAATTCTATTTATTTACCTGCTTTGAACATTAATGTCCAACCTTCAGCCCAATTTGAACCACCTGGTTGAAATGCCCCGTGATAATTAACACTAAAAAAGAAAGGATCTGCCGGAATAGCAGTTGTTGGATGAGTTGATCCGGCAACCGGTATAGGATTTGTTATGTCAATTGCCAAATTCTCAATATAGTTTTCATTGTTGGTGAATAAATTACCTGTTACTTCTGCATGGTTAGCAGGTAGTTCACCCTCTTCAGCTTTAGCATATATCTGCTTTACAGGATCATTTCCGGCAATATTACTGAATAAAGAATTTTTTATCATTAATGTTGCTTCTGGTGTAGCATCGGTTAACCAGTTGTAGGAACTGTGTTTGTCACTACGATATTCTATTCTGATTCCTTTTTCACCATTAGCGAAAATTGAGTTAGCATAGGTTCCGGCAGCATTGTCACGAAAAATAACATAGTTGTTGAATCCATGTCCAATATAAGTTGCATTATAAATAGTTGGTTGTGCAAAAGGAGCATTTTCTTCATCATCACCGGTTCCTCCATCTTGTTCAGCGAGACGGTCTCCCGTATTTTCATCCTGCAGAGCTACCCAGAATTGTCCTTTACCACTGTAACCTTCATCATAATCAAAAGAATCATCACCAACAAGAGCAACCAAAGCATGGCTAATTTGAGGCACTCCGCCAAAGAATTCAATTCCATCATCTTTATTTGATACAACTTCAATATAATCAAATGTAGTTCCTGCACCAACAGCACCGAGTGAAATACCATT
>JAUWKH010000140.1 GCA_030614305.1 Bacteroidota bacterium | reverse complement strand
GGTGTATTTGTTATTTTTCTTGAAGAATTTATTGAACCTGCCGAAGTAAGCGATTATTCGTTTAATATAATACAAATGGAATCCAATTTTGACAGAAAAGTAAAGAATAATTATGTTTACAGGGCACTTGAAAAAATTGCAGATATCGAAGATAACAGGGTGATGTTTTATTAGTCCCTTAAAAAAAGACAAACTAATCAATCCCGAAAATCGGGACAGGCTATATTATTCAAATTGAATGTTGTTTTTGCATCCATTAGGATATTGTTTCGGGTCACGGATTTCGAATTGGGATGCACGTAACTCGCAACAATTTAACCATTTTCTGAATATTATCCTTACTATTCCTCTGTTTCTAAAGCACTTCCAACCTATTAGCATCCTGCTTTAAAAAGATAAAAAGCAAAATTGTAAAAGCCCATAAAGAAGAACCACCATAACTAAAAAAAGGAAGAGGTATTCCGATAACAGGTGTCAAACCTATAGTCATTCCTATGTTTACAACAACATGAAAGAACAAGATGGAAGCCACTCCATATCCGTAAATCCTGCTAAAAACCGAACGTTGCCGTTCGGCAAGTTTTATAAGTCGTATAAGTATAGCAATAAATAAAAAAATTACAACAAAACTGCCGACAAAACCCCATTCTTCACCAACAGTACAAAAAATAAAATCTGTGCTTTGCTCGGGTACAAAATTATATTTTGTTTGTGTGCCTTTTAAAAATCCCTTACCTGAGAAACCTCCACTACCGATTGCAATTTTTGATTGATTAATATTATAACCGGCCCCTTTCAAATCAACTTTTTTACCAAGTAAAATCTCAATACGTTTTTTCTGATGTGCTTGTAAAACATTTTCAAAACCATAATCAACACTAAAAACAAAAGCAATGCTTAATATAAGTATGCCGATTATAGAATAAATATTTTTTCTGTTTCTTTTTATAAAGAAAAACATAAGAAATGCTATACCAGCAAGAACCCCGATAAAGATAAATTTACCTAAAACAAGTGTTAGGATAAATAAAACTATAATCATCAAACCAAGAATTAGAATACTTCCTGCCAATCCTTCACGATATAAAACCAGGATAAAAGAAGAATAAACGAGAGCTGAACCCATATCATGTTGTAACAGGATAAGTATAGCCGGAATTCCGACAATTAACAGGGATTTAATGATCGTTTTTATTTTTTTTAGATTGATATTCAGAGTTGTAAGGTATTTTGCAATAGCTAAACTTGTAGCGAATTTGGCAAACTCAGCAGGCTGAATACCAAAACCTCCAATCTGGAACCACGACTTTGAGCCGGCAATCCTTGTGCCTAATAAAAGAACAGCAAGCAATGAAATAATACTTATAGTATAAATCGGGTATGCAAAAGTGGAGAAAAATTTTGCATCAATTATTAAAATTATTATAGCAATAATAATTGCTGCCGCTATCCAAATCAGTTGTTTTCCATAACGTTGTGAAATGTCAAATATACTTTTGTGAGACTCATCATAAATCGCAGCATAAATGCTTATCCATCCTAAAAAAACCAGGGTAAGATAAAGAAAAACCGTTATCCAGTCAATATTATGAAATATGTTTTTTTGTCCTCTCAATTTTTTGATATTAAATTAGCATTTAACATTTTTTCTTCAAACCAATTTGGTTTTACTGACCCGTTTAAATATTTTTCAATCATCAGGGTTGCAATAGGTGCAGCCCATGTGGAACCAAACCCACTGTTTTCAATAACAACCGCAACAGCAATTTTAGGATCGTCTTTAGGAGCAAAAGCTATAAATACCGAATGATTATCACCATGTGGATTTTCAGCAGTTCCGGTTTTACCGCAAATTTGTAAATCTTTAATTTTATACCATCTTGTTGTTCCATGTTCACCTTCGTAAACCTGATACATTCCTTCAATCACAACATCAAAATATTTCGGATCAATATCAGTAAATATTTTTTCTTTATATTTTTTATTGTCATAGTTTATATTTTTTTTTTCTTTAATAACATGCGGTGTAAAATAATATCCCTTATTGGCAATAATTGCTGTAAGGTTGGCAAGTTGCAAAGGTGTATATTCGATTTCGCCTTGACCGATTGATAGCGAACGGATAGTAATAGCTTTCCAGCCTTTTTTACCGTAATATTTATTAAAATAGCTATCCGGAGGGAGATTGCCGGGACGCTGGTTTATCAGGTCATTATCAAATTTTTTACCTGTACCGAAACTTGAAACATATTTTCTCCAGTTGTTGTATTCTTCCTGAATAGTGGAGAATTTCGGCTGCTCAAAAATCGATTTGAATACTTTCCAGAAATAAGGATTACACGATTGTTCAATTGCATGAAGAAGGTCAAGCGGTGAATAATGATCATGGCTGCAAACAATAGGATAAGAAACCACACCCTGGCAACCATATTTTGTATAAGGGAATAATACTTCTTCCTGTAATCCGATCAATGCGTTAACTATTTTAAATGTTGAACCAGGCGGGTATTGTGCCATAGTTGCGCGGTTAAAAAGCGGCTCTAAAGTATCGCTGCTTAATTTTTTAAAGTTTTCAGTACGTACTCTTCCGATTAAAAGATTCGGATCATAAGCCGGACTTGAAACAAGTGCAAGTATTTCGCCGGATGATGGTTCAATAGCAACTATGCTGCCCTTTTTATTCTGCATTAATTTTTCGCCATATATTTGCAGTTCCGTATTAATTGATATATATATATCATCTCCTGCAATAGCTATAGTATCGTATTTCCCGTTTTTAAAACTCCCCCTTTCACGGTTAAATACATCAACAATTTTTATTTTTAATCCTTTTTTCCCTCGAAGTTTGTTTTCATAGTATTTTTCTATACCACTTTTACCGATATAATCGCCTTGTCTGTAATATTTTTCATTTTCCAAATCTTTTTTGTTAACTTCGCCCACATAGCCCAAAATGTGTGCAGCAACAGGAATAGGATATTTTCTGAGCGTACGGGCCTGAACATAAAATCCGGGATATTTATATAATTTTTCCTGCAAGTAACCATAGTCTTCCCTGGAGATTTGTTTTAAAAATACAGATGGTTTATAGTAAGAATGTTTCCGTGCTTTTTCTAAGCTGGTGATGAACCCGTCTTTGTTAATTTTTAGCAATTTACATAATTCGATGGTATCAATATTTTTGATTTGTTTAGGAATTACAAGTAGATCATAAGCTGCTTCGTTATAAACGAGTAGTTCCCCATTTCTGTCATATATTAAACCCCTGGCAGGATATTGAGTTACATACCTGAGAACATTATTTTGAGCCGATAATTTGTATTCGTTATCAAGTACCTGAAGCAAAAATAAACGGACAATAAAAATTACTCCAACAATAATAAATATGGAAATGATGATATATTTCCTGTTGGAGTATGATTTGTTCATTTTTTGATCAGACTTTGAATTCTATGTATTGACACCACTCCGAAAAGTCGTTAAAACTAAATTAAGCCACAGATTCTCAGATTTTTAAAAATTAATCCCGATATCTATCGGGAGTGATAATCAGTGTAATCTGTGGCAAATTTTTTCAATTATTTTAAATAAATATCTTTTATAACCGGGCTCAGTATTTTTGTAAAATATACAAAATTAATGATAAAATTCAAAGGAAAATCATTTAATATAAATTTCAGGAGTTTGAATGACATTACTTTTGTGTAAAGCTCTGTCAAGGATATAAACTTCTAAGCGAATAGTGTCATATTGCGATGTATAGTTTAAAAAAATTTCATCTTCAATTTCACCTTTTATTGATTTATTTATTCCGCTTGGTGTGAGCATTGGAATGCGGGCATTTAAGGGAGGGTCTAAAATAAGCTCAACAAATTCACCATTCTGCTTTTCAAAATAGGAGATATAAAAATTGTAATCATAAGGAGGTATAGTATCACTTTGTTTTAAACCTATATCTCCGTCTCCATCAGTATAAGAAATAGTTAAAATCCCTTTGGTATATGCTTCTAATGTATCATTGTAAATTTTAGCAAAACTCACAAATTCAATATGTGGAATAATGGGATATTCTTCAAATTTTCTACAGGAAGATAAAATTATTAAAATCCCTGAAAAAATTAATAAACCGATTTTAAAAATAATCTTCATTGCATTCTATATTTATGCATTGTTACCAGTTGGCATTTTTTAATTTTAATCCTTTTTCAGATTATACTTGATTCCAAAATTAAAATTTAACCATCTAATGAAATATGGATTATATCCACCATCTAATTTGAATTTTTCAAAACTTGTTATTTCAGGGTGAACTGACAAAGAAATCGATATTCTTTTTGATATTATTTCTTTTAACTCGAATTCAATTAAGAATCCAAAGCCGATTTTATTATTCTTTGAATATTCTGATTGATAATCTCTTGCACTTATATTTTCATTCTCTAAACGGTGTATCTGTTCGCTGATGATAAAATAATTGATTCCGATTTCTGGTCCAATAAACAAACTTGATTTTGGATTACTAACTACTTTAAAAGCATAGTTTACTTTAATGGTAATCCTTTGATTCTTTGGGTCAACTTTCTTAATATATGTTGAAATCCCATCTTCTGATGAACCATATATTTCACTGTAATTCGAATTGCAAAAACTATGTTGAACTATAAAGCCAAATTTGTTTTTTGATTTAATAAAATGGTTGTATCCAAACCCATATCCAATGTTATTTTGGAATTTGTTATAACTACTTCCCGAGTATGTTGTAAGTAACTCAATCTCTTGTCCGGACAATTGTGTAATTGAAACTAAAAGAGCAATTAGTAAAATTATTTTCTTCATATTATATCAGTTCTTTGTGCTTGCTGGTAACTCCGGTATAAAATTACAAAATATAATTTCAAAAACAATTATTACCTTTGTATTAATGAATTCTTTTAACTTCAATAAAAAGATTTTCAACATTAGCAGTGTTGATAGTTTTAACGAAACTGCCCTTGAAATATTTCGTTATCAGTATCGTAACAATTCAATTTACAGGGAATTTACCGACCGGCTTGCCCTTAAAACTAATGAAATTAAGCATTACTTGCAAATCCCTTTTTTGCCAATTGAATTTTTTAAAAATTATGAAATTATTACAGTAAACAGCAAGCCCTCATTAGTTTTTCTAAGTAGTGGCACAACCGGATCAGTTCAAAGCAAACATTATATTACTGATGTAAAAGTTTATGAAGAAAGCTTTCGCAGATGTTTTGAAATATTTTATGGAAACATGAGTGATTATTGTATCCTTGCACTTTTACCTTCTT
>JAUWKH010000047.1 GCA_030614305.1 Bacteroidota bacterium | reverse complement strand
GAATCCCTGCTTTTCAGTGAATTACGCAATGTTCTTGATGATCTTATCGATTCCTTTTTTTCGGAAATAGTTGAAAACTCCGCTTCTGTTCCAGTAATTGTAACCGACAGCACCCAAAAAAACATTATTACTTATGGTAATATTGATGATAAAAAAATGTTGGATTCACTGTTTGTTGAAAATACAATTTCATCAATGTCTTATGAAAACGATCCAATAATTTTTGAATTACCCGATCAGGGCAAAACATACATTTTTTATAAAGACTCATACTTACTTACACAAATCAGATATTATCCCTTTATTCAATTCGGGGTTATCGGTCTTTTTTTGTTAATAGCATATTTTCTGTTCAGTGCTGCCAGAAAATCAGAGCAAAATCAGGTTTGGGTGGGAATGTCAAAAGAAACCGCACATCAGCTCGGCACACCTTTATCATCAATGATAGCCTGGGTTGAACTACTTAAATTAAAAGGATATAAAGACGAGGAAATCACTGAAATTGAAAAAGATATAAACAGGCTTGAAAACATTACCGAACGTTTTTCAAAAATTGGCTCACCTGCAAAATCCGAAAATCAAAATATTGTTAAAATCATTTATAATTCTGTTGAATACATTAAATCCCGAACATCAAAAAAAGTAAAATATTTAATAAGTGTTCCGGAAGACAAAGAAATTTTTGCACCGGTAAATCATAACCTTTTTGAATGGGTAATTGAAAACCTTTGCAAAAATGCCGTTGATGCAATGAACGGGGCAGGAACTCTTACAATTGATATTTTTGAAGAGAATAAATATGTTATTATTGATTTTACCGACACAGGTAAAGGTATTCCAAAATCAAAACACAAAACCGTATTTAACCCCGGATTTACAAGCAAGAAAAGAGGGTGGGGGCTCGGGCTTTCTTTGTCAGAAAGAATCATTGAAAATTATCACCGTGGTAAAATTTTTGTAAAGTCCTCTGTCATTGACCAGGGAACGACATTCAGGATAGTTTTGAAGAAGTTTAAAGTCAAGTAAGAGACATTTTAAAACGGAAAATCCTCCTCATAATCAATTTTTCCGTTTAATATTTCCTTTTCAGGTTTTTTTGCTTTAAGATGTATGGGATTTCCATCAATATAAATGGCTTTGAATGGTTTTGTAGGGCAGGCAAATTCACAGGCACCGCAGCCTATACAAATATCCTGGTTGATTTCTGGTATAACAAGATTATCTTTATAAGGAACCATATAAACTGCTTTTGTCGGACAATGCTCGGAGCATGCACCGCAGTCAGTACCTTCGGTTTCAACAATACAATTTTCTTTGATAAAATTAACCTTCCCTAATTGTGTTAATTTTTTTTCTTCTAAAGAAATCGGTAGTATTGCTCCACTTGGACAAATCTCGCTGCAAACAACACAATCAAAATTACAAAAACTTTTACAATAATTCATGTATGGTTGCATCATTCCCATAAGACCATATTCTAAAAACGACGGTTTAAGAACTTGTGTTGGGCAAGCACTTATACATAAATGACAGGCTGTGCATGTTGTTGTAAAATGCTCAATGCTTAATGAACCGGGTGGACATACCGGATATTTTTTATTATCAGGAATATTTGTTTTTTTTAAACCTTCAATTCTGTTTTTCCCAAAAGCAAGTCCTGTCAAGCTTAGAGAAAATATTCCAGTAGTGATTAAAAATTCACGTCTTTTATTATTGGGTTCCTTTTCGGGTAAGGGCTTTTTCTTTCTTCCAAAAGCAAATTTGAATTTTACAGCATTTGATTTACACGAACTAAAGCAGTCAAAGCAAACAACACATCTTGAATAGTCAATTTTTATTTTTCCTCCGTGAATACATCCTGCTTTACATTTTAAAGAGCAAGCCCAGCAACTATTACACGTTGATTCATCTATTGAAATCCTGAATAATGATATTTTGGAGATTATTCCTAATAATGTCCCAACCGGACAAATTGTATTACAATATATCCTGCCGCCTCTTATTGCCATCCATATTATCATTATCAGAAAGAAAAAAGCAAAAATAAAAGTAAACAAAACAAAGGTTTTTAGGTTAACCGGATATAAATAATAACTATCAAATAATTCCAAAACCGAAACCAAAACATTATTTGCAAATAAATAAACCGGCCTTATTAAATTTGAAAATATCCTTCCGAAATTACTGAACGGATCCAACAGGTTTATTAATACAATGTTTCCAAATAAAAAAGTTGCTACTGTTACAATTAGTATCGAATACCTTAACCAATTATATGTTCTTTGGTATGTAAACCTTTTGTTGATTTTCAGCTTTTTAGATAAATAAATTATTATGTCCTGCAAAGTGCCCAAAGGACAAATTGTTGAACAATATATTCTTCCGAAAAGTAAAGTCAGGGTAATTACAATTAAAAAACCTATTGCGGTATAACTCAATAAATTAACAAACAATAAAACAGATGGGACAAATTGTAAGAACAATATGGTATTTACAGCTTTGTAAGATAAAGCATTTGTAAAGTCGAGGAATAAAAATGCTGTTAACAAAAAAAACAAAAGCGAAATTATTACCCTTAATTTTTTCAGAGTATGAAATTTCATTCTATTACATTATAATTCTATTGATATTAAGTTTTGCCAGGTCTTTGGTACCGATATTCATTTCATCGGCTATTGTTATATAAGAAATATCATCGGGTTCAAGGCCGAATATTTTTGTTGCGGCAGCATCAACTGCAACAATATCTTTAGAAACAACCAAGGATTTTAGCTGAACAACATCATCAATAGAAACTCCGCGGGGTCCGTTTACTTTCATTACATTATAAGCATCAACAATATTCAAATCGGGTTTACAGAAGGTTGAACAATCGGCAATACATTGATTCAGGTCATTACGGTGCCAGTACATTCTGTCCCAAACCACTCCCATCATGTTTTTCATCGCTATTGTTAGCTTTGTAGAACTGTGACTTTTTAAGATGGGGACATTTATAAAAACATCCGAATCAAGAACAAGTTCATGTACTTTGGCTTTTTTTAGTTTTTTCCCTTCTTTTATCTCCACTTCCTGATAATAACTTTCCCTATTACCCGGAACAATTTTCCCGCCGGCATCCTTAACAGCTTTTTCAATTCCGCTATTTTTATAACATTTATTCCATTGATCGCAGGTATTATCAAAAACATAAACATCCTTTGCACCTGCATTAAAGCAATATTCGACTACTCTTCCAACCAAAGAAGGATTTGTATCTGCCGCCCTTTCCGGAACAGCATCCCACCCAATATTTGGTTTTACTAAAACTTTTTGACCTGACTTTACAAAATTTTTCATGCCTCCAAGTGATTCTATTGCTTTGTCAAACATTTGAACCGGTTCACCTCCTTTAACCGCAACCAGATCAAAGGTGTCTTCAGGAGGAAGTGAATTAGCTGCAAATAAATTTTTGTATTTACCAAAAGTAATGGCTGTTCCGGCAATAATTCCGGCACTTAATCCTTTTTTAAAAAAATCTCTTCGTTTCATAATGTTTTTTATTTATCAATTATTACTTTTTTCCTTCAGATTAATTTGTAAAATAATTATTTTGGATGATAGGGTGTAAAATTATATATTTTTTTGAATTAATTTATATCTTTGTTACCCTGCGATAGATAATATTTTTATGTGCTAAACATAAATATTCATAGATTTTATTTGCATGCTATTGATTAAAAATTAACTGTTCCTGTTTATAGCCTATGTATTCTAAGTTATATCAATCGATTAAAAAAAGTTCAAATGTATTTTTTACTCCTGCAGCAGGATATTCATTTTTACCTTTAATTAAGCTTCTAATGCATAATAAGGTTGAGTTTCGTTATTGGCACAGAGCAATAATCATCGGTTTAATTAGTGGAATAGGAATCCCGTTTCGGATTTATGAAAATTTGAAGTATAACAAAAAAATTAAAAGCTTTAAAATAACTGAGGATCCAATCTTTATCTTAGGTCATTGGCGAAGCGGTACCACATATCTTCACAATATACTTTGTCAGGATCAAAATATGGGTTATGTTACTACATATCAATCTGTTTTCCCAAAAATATTAATGATAAAAGCCGGCAGGGCTGTATTCAGGACCTTTATGAAAATTATAATTCCTAAAAATCGTAAGGGAGACAGGGTAAAATTAAATGCTGATTTTCCACAGGAAGAAGAATTTATATTCGGTAGTAAGTATCTTTTGTGTTTTTATTATTTCTGGTTCTTTCCGGAAAAAATAATTGAATTTTATAAAAATAATATCCTTTTCAGAAACGTTGACACTAAAAAAATAATTACCTGGGAACAAGAATACAAAAGGATAATTAAAAAAGCTTTAATAAATACAAGCGGAACAAGATTCATTTCTAAAAATCCACCAAATACAGCAAGGGTAAAACAATTACTTAAATTATTTCCAAATGCTAAATTTATTCATATACATCGTAATCCTGTTACTGTAATTCTTTCAACCAGGAATTTTTTCAAAAAAATGATGCCATACTTGCAACTCCAAAGAATCTCTGAAGAAAAAATTGAAGAACATATCTTTGAGATATATCAAAAAATGATGTTGCAATTTTTTAATGACCAATCAATAATACCACAGGCAAATTTGTTAGAAATTAAATTTGAAGACCTTGAAAAAAGCCCTTTGAAAGAAATACAAAAAGTTTATGATCATTTCGGAATTCCCGGATTCAGTGTTGCAAAAGAATCCTTTATTCCTTATATTAAATCTAAAAAAGGATACCGGAAAAATGCTTTTTGTATTTCCAGGTCGGAATTAGAAACAATATTAGAAAATTGTAAGTTTACAATGGATAAATGGGGATATGGCGTACCGGATGATTTAGAAATACTTCCCATGTAATGCTTTATTACCTAGCCCGTTATCAAATTTCTAAAGAATATTGAAGCATAACTGTTCTCATTTGTTCTGCTTTCAGGGGTCTTAATGAATAGGTGCGGTTAAGGAAATTGTTTACAATCAGGGCAATTTTATGATGTTCCAAAAACTTATAGCTGATTCTTCCGTCCATAATTATATTTCCATTATTATGGTGATTAAAATAATTCATGTAATAAACAGGTTGCAAAGAGCCTCCGGAATTAACTGTGGTTTTTTCAAAATCTGCAATAGATTTATCAAGATTTTCCATTTTACTAAAATATTTCAAGCTAAATCCGAAAGCAAATTCTTTAAATAATAATTCAAGGTCAGCCTTAATTGTATGCAGAAACCTGTATTTTAAAATTTTTTTGCTGGGATCTATACTTGTTGAATTATAGGAAAATTCCGTATCACCGCCTGGGTTATAATCATGGGCAAAAATCAGGTTGGGTTCAAGTGCTTCGGGCAAAATATAATTATACCCGATAATTCCATTTAAATATGTATAATCATTAATCCTGGCCTGCCCTGTAACTGAAACATCAAATCCTAAAATTCTTGATTTTCCCGTGTTAACAAATTTAAATCCTGCAACAGCAAAAGTATAAGTAGGGTCCCAAAAACCAAACAAATATTCAATAGTATTTGAATATTCCTGCCAGAATGCTGCAATATCAAAATATCCGAAATAGTTTCCAAATTTAAAACCTTGTTTAAAACCAATTTCTGCATTCCAGCTATATTCGGGTTTAAGATACGGATTATCAAACACCCCAAACGAACCAAAAGACGTACGAATATATCGCTCGGCAATAGTTGGAAATCTATAGCCCTGACCAAACGAAGCCCTCATATATGATTCCTGCATCAATTTTATACTGGTTCCTACCCTGAAAATCGGCTTGAATTCTTTTATAGTGTCGTTCATGTTATAATATTCTGTCCTGGTTCCAAGAGAAAGATTTATTGCATTCCAAAACTTTTTTTCAATCTGTAGATAAAGTGAAAAATTTTGTATCTTATTATTGGGTGAACCTGACCCCATATACATTTCATCATGGCAACTTACATACTGATTTGACATTCCGAAAATAAATTCAAGATCATTAAGGTTTACAAAATTTTTCCTGAACTGATAATCTGCATAAATGGATAATGTTTGATTTAATTGATCATTTGACATTTGATTATCATTATACATAACACGGGCTTTCAAACTGTGTTTTACTCCAATACCGGAATAAAAGTTAATATACGGGTCGGCATAGAACATAAATCTGTTACGAAGTATAACGCCACCCGGGTATGCACGAAAAAAATTCGTAGTATCATCGAGCCAGGCAATAATCAAATTTGATTTATCAATCATAAAATTTCCATTAAGTCCGAAATTCAGTCCTTCAATTTTTTTTGATCTTCGTCTTATATTAAAATTAAATCTTGCTCTTCGGCTTGCCATTTGCTTATCGGAAAAATCTGTTATGGTATCAATTACATGGGGACCAGGATGTGGTGCACCAATGTATCCATGGTCAAAATTAACATTTCCGCCAAGCACGAGGTCCAGATTACCAATTTGTCGTGAATGAAGAAAGTTAGCCCCTGTAATATACGGATAATCATTCCACCATTTTTGAGATTTATCTCTTGGAGCAGAATAAAATCCTGTATATACATTTACCTTTGTAAGGGGTTCTAACTTTGGAAAAGCTGTTCGTATATATATAGCCCCACTTAAAGCAGATGCACCGGAAAGCACTGATGAAGCACCTTTAATAATTTCAACTTGTTCAATATTTTCAACAGGAATAAATTCCCAGTATGGCCTGCCGGCATCACCCGAAAGTATTGGCATATCATCAATTAAAATTGCAACCTTGCTTCCCACTCCCATTGTAAAGCCACTTCCTCCCCGTAATTGCGGTTCTTCATCAAGAATATTAAGTCCGGGTACTAAATCCAGAATAGTATTAATACTTCGTGTGTTTTTATTTTCAATCAATTGTGGTTGAATAACGTCAATGGAAAAGGTAAGGTCCTCAATGTTTTTTTCAAATTTACCTGCTGTTATTTCAATTTCATCAAATACTTTAGTATAGGGAGGAAGTTCTATGATGCGCTCTACTGTTTTTCCAGCAATAATTATTACTGAAACGGTGTCCGTTTTCATGTTGGTAAATGAAATCACAAAAGAATAATTCCCAGGGTTCAGTAAAATAGAAAACTCTCCTTCGGTATTAGTAACAGTGCCGATTGAAGGGTCTTTTTTCAGAATAACGTGAGCGCCAATCAATAATTCGCCGGTTTCTTCGGCTTTTACAATTCCTTTAAAATTACCTGTTTCCTGTGAAAAAGATATTCGTAGAAACGATAAAAATATTAATAAAAGAATAAACCGGTTTAATAATTTCATATCTAAAATGAAAAAGGATAAAATTTCTCTCTTATTTGCGAATAAATTATTGTATCTTGTTATGTGTTTGGCGTTTGATGTTTGACGTTTGACGTTTGCAGTTTGGGTCGAAAATGTTTTTAATCTAAATTTGTGTTTTTTATGTCTTAATTTTTATCCAGTATCAAGTATCCAGAATCAAGCATCAAGTATCCAGTATCCAGTATCCAGCATCAAGTATTCCTAATCTATTGAATAAAGAGTTTCTCAGTATATACCCATGATGCACCCTGAATTTCACAGATATAAATTCCTTTTGGAATATTAACATGGATTACATTTTTCTGATTTGGTGAAATATGATCTGTAAAAACAAGCCTGCCCGAAAGGTCATATATTTTTATATCCGGATTTTTATTAAAATTCTGAACTATCCAATCCACAACTACAGTATTATGCCATGAATATATATTGATATTTCCCTTCTGATTTTCCACAATTCCTCCAGAATTATATATCAGTTCAAGATCATCATATAAAGCAATACTGCCTTCAACCGGTATTGTACTGTCACCTGAATTAAGTGTTAATAAAATATATTCGGGTGTTTCCGAATTATAATATATAAATGGCACGGAAAATCTCGTCCATGTATCAACTAACACAGGCTCTGAAATAAAGTCGGCTACTGCAATCCAGTTTGAAAATGTTCCTTTTTCGGGTATTGTGGCATAGCCTTTGTGAATTAATGCTTTTACACGTGCAACATCATTTCCTTGCGGGTAATATTTAAACCAACCAACTATACTATCAGGTCTTAATGTAAGCGGTGTATTCCATCTGGCATCATTCGTATCGGTAAACACATAACCGTTATCAGGATTTAAATCCGAATGTACTCTGCCGTTAGTAAGGGTGCCTGTTGCAATAATAGACATAGCACCAACATTAAACAATTTTACAGAATAACTACCGCTGTGTGCATCTGTATCTTGCCCCCAAACAACTGGAGCTAAGGGATTTAAAAGTTCATTATCGGAGGTTTTGATAGAGCTCCAGTTAACCGGCTCATCAATTACGGTTCCGGCATCTTCCCAGTCTTCAAAACCGGCATTTTCCAATTGTTGTCCATAGGAAGTAAAAACAATTGCAATACTTAAAAATAATCCAAAAAGTAATTTCTGTTTCATGATTTTATAATTTTAATTAATAATTAAATAATTTTACAAATTCTAAGCAAATATATAAATTTTTATTCCAATACAAAAAAATGGCCGGTATTTATATACATATTCCATTTTGTAAACAAAAATGCCATTATTGTAATTTTTATTCCATAGTTTCATTAAAACACATAAATGGGATTTTAACTGCGTTATTAAAAGAAATCTATTTTCAAAAGGATTACTTACAAAATGAAATTGTAAAATCAATTTATTTCGGAGGTGGTACTCCATCAATACTCAGAACATCTGAAATAGCTTCAATTCTAAATGAAATATTTAAAATTTATAATATTGACACAAATGCTGAAATTACATTAGAAGCAAATCCTGATGATATTTCATTATCAAAATTGAATGATTTAAAAAAGACATCAATAAACCGGCTTAGTATTGGAATTCAGTCATTTAACGACAAAGACCTTAAATACTTAAAACGTATCCACAATTCAGAGCAAGCAATAAATTCAATTAAACTTGCCCGTGATGCTGGCTTTACAAATTTATCAATTGACCTGATTTATGGCATTCCTACTTTAACAAAGGAAAGCTGGTTGAAAAATCTGGAATATTTCTTTAATTCGGATATACCCCACCTTTCGGCATATTCTTTAACAATAGAACAAAAAACGGTTTTGAATAAATTAATTTTACAGAAAAAGGCACAATCGCCTGATGAAAATCAAAGCATTGAGCATTTTAAAATCCTGCAGGAACTAATAAAACAAAAAAGGTTTATCCATTACGAAATATCCAATTTCTGTAAAGAGGGATTTTATTCAAAGCATAACAGTATTTACTGGTTGGGTGGGAATTATCTGGGCTTAGGTCCTTCGGCTCATTCATATAATGGATATTCAAGGCAGTGGAATGTATCAAATGTATCTCAATACATAAATCCGGAAAATTATAAAAACATTGTTTTTGAAAAAGAAATCCTGACAAAAGAGCAAAAATACAATGAATATGTAATGACTTCG
>JAUWKH010000135.1 GCA_030614305.1 Bacteroidota bacterium | reverse complement strand
TATGGGATGATGAAGCAAAAAAAATCGTCGGGGGATACCGCGTAGGTAAAGGCAAGGAAATACTTGATAAATTCGGGATGAAAGGGTTTTATATTCACAGCTTATTCAAAATCAATAATAATTTTTTACCTATCCTGAACGAATCAATTGAATTAGGCAGGTCATTTATTATTAAAGAATATCAAAAGAAACCGATTTCTCTATTCCTTTTATGGAAAGGTATTCTGTACTTTCTTCTAAAACACCCCGAATATCGTTATTTGATAGGACCTGTAAGCATCAGTAATATATTCTCAAACTTTTCAAAATCCCTAACCGTTGAATTTATTAAAGCCAATCATTATAATTATGAGCTTGCCGAAAATATTATACCACGAAAAAAAATCAAGGTAAAAATTAACAAACTTATTGACAATAAAATTTTCATTAAAGACACTAAAAATGATATAGGTAAATTACGCCATTTCATACAGGAAATTGAACCCGATTTCCATGCACCGATATTAATTAAGAAATACTTTCAATTGAATGCTGAAATAATTGGTTTTAATATTGATCATAAATTTAACGATTGTTTAGATTGTTTAATGATCCTTGATTTACTCGATGTCCCAATGAATATTATTGAATCCCTCTCAAAAGAGTTAAATGATAATTCAATCCTTGAAAGATTTAACCCGAAAAATTCCTAATGTAACAAAACCGCTTAGAACAAATCCGCTAAGCGCTTTGAAAGCGCTAAGCGGATGAACAAACATCAATTCTCAATCACTTCAACACCTTCAGGTTCTTCAACTTCGCTTATCTCAATCAAAACTTCCTTAATCTGGGGTTCGGGTTTCTTTTCAACTATAGTTAATTCATCAATCAGATTGGTTGCACCTGCTAATTTATCAATGATAAACAATACATACCGTATGTCAACATTTATACATCTTTGTAATTCGGTTTCAAAAGCAATATCGCCGCTCATTGCTTCCCAGTTGCCGTCAAATGCAAGACCGATCAGTTCACCGTTTACATTAATTACAGGGCTTCCGGAGTTCCCACCTGTGATATCATTGGTTGTAAGGAAACAAGTGATCATTTTTCCATCCTGACCATAAGGACCGAAATCTTTTTGAGCATATAGCTTTTTAAGCTTTTCATCAACAATAAATTCATCATCATCCGGGTCTTCTTTTTCCATCACACCCGCCAATGTTGTAATAAAATCATATTGAACTGCATCAGCAGGGAAGTAATCCTGTACCGTTCCGTAAGTCAGCCGCAGGCTTGAATTGGCATCCGGATAATAAACTTTATCAGGGTTCATTTCACGTAAACCGGCTATAAATAAACGATCTCCTTTTTTTATCAGGGTTCTTCCACTCCTTAAATTACCTTGCAACTTCATTATTGACCCTAAAAAATCATTTATAAGCTTAAATGCCGGATCTTTATCTAAAGTTTTAAATTTCGGATCATCTAAAAACGCACTTATCTTTTCAGGGCCGGTAAAGATTGATTTATTAAATAAATATTTAGTATAAGCCACAAAATCACCTTTGTATTTTTTCACAATTTTATTGAAATATTCCGAATGCATTTCTTTTGGAACATTTTTATCATATATCTTCAGCATAGCTGCCATCACTTTTTCATCGGTCGGAGCATTATAATCCTTAAAATATTCTTTTAAACCTTCTTTAAGTTGCTCAACTGTTTCGGCAATAGCATCTGCGTTCGTTTTTTTATCTTTCAATAAAGAATGTAATTGCATATATTGACGTGAAAAACCTAAAATTTCAGCACCATTAACAGAAGCAAAAGCAGTATAAATCATAGGTTTGAAATCTTTTGCCATTTGCTCATAACCTTCTTTAATCTCTTTTAATGCACTACCGTATTTTTCTTCTCTTTCAGGGTCTGCATTTACCCACTTTTCAAATTTTTGTTCAATAGCAAATTTTTTATCATATACTTTCAGTTTTTTTAATCCTCTTTCCATGCCGATAAATAATTTCCATCCATTGGAAATTCCGAAATATTTTGAAGAATATTTTAATTTAATTTCCTTATCTGCATCCATATCTTCTTTCCAGAGTTCTAATTGTTTACCAAAAACATCTATTAAAGGAGGATAGAAGTTATCCAATTTATATTTGATACCATAAGAAGTTAAATATCTTTCTGTGCCACCCGGGTAACCCCATATCATTGCAAATTCATTTTTCTCAATACCCTCTAATGTAACAGGTAAATGATATTTAGGTTTTAAAGGAATATTATCTTCAGAATACTCAGCAGGCGAGCCGTCAGGAGCAGAATAAACCCTGAAAATACTAAAATCTCCCGTATGACGGGGCCACATCCAGTTATCTGTATCGCCTCCGAACTTTCCAACAGATGATGGCGGAGCACCAACTAAACGAACATCAGAATATGTTTCATAAACAAACATATAAAATTCATTTCCTCCAAAAAAACTTCTTACAACCACATTATATTTACCGTCTTCCGAAGCTGCTTTTTTATATTTCTTTGATATTTTTTTGATTTTAGCAGATCTTTCCGATTCAGACATGGTATCGGATAATTGTAACAAAATACTGTCGGTTACATCTTCCATTCTTATCAGGAACGAAGCAGCCATATTTTTGTTAGGCAATTCTTCTTCTTTGCTCATTGCCCAAAAACCATCTGTTAAATAATCATGGTCAATTGAGCTGTGCTTTTGAATATACCCGTAACCACAATGATGATTGGTAAACATTAATCCCTGATCGGATACAATTCCGCCTGTGCAGAAAAATCCTTGTGCTCCTCCGCCTGATAATCCAACTATGGCATCTTTTAAACTTGAATTGTTGATGCTGTAAATTTCTTCGGCAGTGAGCTGCAAGCCTAAATTTTCCATATCAACATAGTTAAGACGTTCAACAAACATTGGCAGCCACATACCCTCATCAGGTACTCCCGATGCATAAGTGCTTAGTCCTAACGTAAAAAACAATACAACTGAAATAATAAATTTTTTCATACTTTAAATTTTATTGCCTGATTATAAACAGGCATGGTTAATAATATAATTAGTGTTAAAAAAATATTGAGTCCGGTTTAAACAGTAAAATTAAAAATAGTAACCATCGAACGACTTTTTAATTTAATTGATACAGAGTTATATCTTTTTGACGATTTTAAAAGTATAGTCATCCGATGGCTTTTTTAACCAAATTTAAGGTTTATTGTCTAAAATCATACCAAAATTAATATTTATTTATAATTCAACTGGTTATAAAAAACATGTTTTTGTTTGTATAATTTAATATGTTCGATTTTATACACTTACTTGTTCGGTTTTGAACAAAACAACTATCTATTTCAATCCTATCATTTTAGGCCCCTGTTTAAAAATAATATCCACAGGAATATCCGAGGCATTCAACCGGTCAAGGTCTTCCTGTAGTTGTGATTTTACGACACCATCTTTTTCTACCCATTCTTTTGCTTTTTTGTAATCACCATCTCCCTGAATATAAAGTATCTTTTGCATCAGGCTGATTGTAGCGTCTTTCATCTTTTCAAAATCCACAGTATATATACAATTTTCGTCCCTTGTAAAAGCTTTCTTTTCTTCAAAATAATTGAATCTCATCATATTTGCTTTGCCATGTGAACTTGCAGCACCGAAACGGCTTGAACGGAAAATTCCGGCAAAAAATGTAACATAATTATCCATTACTTCACCTTGTGTAAGCTCGCCCATTTCGTATAATTTGGTTACTAAATACAAACCCATTATATCAGCTTTGCCTTCTTCAATAGCAGAATATTGTTCTTTCAAGGCCTTGCGAACAGTACCTGAGCCATCAATGATATTTTTTATACCCATAGCATGACCAACTTCGTGGAACATTACATTTTCGAAAAATGCGTTAAAGGTGATATATTTTTGCTGGTCTTGGGTTACTAATATTTTTGAAATCGGAACCAGAATTTTATCAAATTTTGCTTTCATTGCATTTTTCAACTGTAATTTCCTTGAACCGATTTTCAGGTGAACTTCTTCATTATTTGGCAAATTGATAGCAATGGTTTTACTTCCGGCATTACAATCACCCGCATAATAAATCACATCATAAGCATTCATATCGGCTTTTGAACCTGGCACGTCTTTTTTATACTTATCATCAACAGGTAATCCTGCTTGCAGTCCGGGCAGGAGAGAAGAGAATTTTTCAAGTTTTTTGCTCCACTCAATATCCTTTAATAATATAAAGGATTCGTTTGCAGCTTTATAGCCAAACAAGGCATCTTCATAATTTTCTATAGGTCCTACAACAAAATCAATCTTTGAGGTTCTCATGTCCATCCAAGCAAAATCACTCGGCTGGTAGTCATCGGTCAGCAAAGCATCGGCACGCAAATTCATGTATTTTTTAAATCCTGGGTCATCAGATAATTCGGCAGCCTGTTTCATAAGTTTTGTAGCTTTTTGTAGTTTGCCTGCATAAGCATCATGATACCAAACGGTTTTTAATGAGCCGTCGTTTTTTCTTCTTATCAAAGTATATAGACTTGTTTTGTCGGGATTGTCAAAAGCTTCAAATTCTTCTTTGGTCATATCAACAGGGTAAAAATTGGCACCCGCAGGTTTTTCCCCTATTCCATCAATAAAAGGTTTATTGTTGTTCAGCCTGTCCCACGGACCGTAATTAATTTTTGCAAATTTCTTTGTAGGTTCATCTGTAATTCTGTTCAGGAAATTTTCTTTATTTCCGATTGCCTGCTGCCAGAATATTTCATTCATTATTCCGGCAACTTCAAACAATAATGGCAGTATTTGTTTTTCTTTTTCAGAAAGGTGGCTAATATCAGCAGTTAATTTAAACGGGGCATAAATTTCCAGTCTTTCCTTAACTACTTCTTCAGATACAGGATTTAGTGCTCCATCAGCAGGGATGAGCCCCTGACGTTGATCTTCCTTTGCCTCTTCTGTTATTGTACAAGCGCCTAATAACATAATAAACATCAAGGTAATAATTGGTGATAATAATTTTGTTTTCATGATAAAATATTTTTAGTTAATAATTTGATTTTGCGGGCACAAAATTAAGGATATTATTTGAGAAAATGAAAATAAGAGAATTCAATTATTTTGCAACATTAGACGGACCGCTATTGATTTTAATTTTATCGTCTTTTGTTAAACCCGATTTAATTTCAATATTAATGCCGTCGGAAAGGCCTGTTTCAATCAGTTTTTTTTCATATTGCTGGGGTCCAATTTCTATTTCAACAAAAACCGTATCTTCATCAAATTGTAATAAACTTTCGGAAATCACCAACACACTGTCAACTCTGTCAAGAACAATATCTGCGTTGGCAC
>JAUWKH010000340.1 GCA_030614305.1 Bacteroidota bacterium | reverse complement strand
CTTTTTCTTCTTTAGTTTTTCGTGCCGGTCTTGTTTTAGCATTTATTGAATCCAGATCTATTTTACCGACAACTTTTGGTTCTACATCTGTTTTATCTTGCTGTTTTTCGGCTAGCTCAAGCTTTTCTTCATCTTTTTTATCTACTTTAATAATTTCTGGAGGTACTTCAACTTCAGTAACAGGTTCCGATTTTTTACTTATTACCTCACTTTCATAATCAACAGAAATATTTTTAATAAATAATTCTTCCGGTTCTTTTTCTTTTTCAATATCTTCGGTTACACTTTCTTTATCTTCAATTGAAATAGTTTTATGATAAGTATAATCCAGACCGATCTTTTGTGCTTCTTCTTTAACGGCTTTTTCAGACTGGAATTCCTGTACTAAAATATCATATATTTCGAATGGAATTTTAGTGTTAGGCTTAGAATCTATAGAATGACCTTTTTTTGTAAGAAATTCAACAATGGTTGAAATGCCAACATTAAATTCTCTTGCTGCTTTACTAAGTCTTGTTGTTTTATTATCTTCTGTCATATTCAATTATATAGGGTTTACCCCGGATATTGAAAGTTTAATATTGCGGTAAAAATAATATTTTTATTCAAATTCGGCTTTAATTATTTTGATAACCTCATTAATCGTTTCTTTTTCAAGGTCGGTACGGCTAACCAATTCATCAATGCTGATATCTAAAACACTTTTAGCAGTATCACAACCTATTGTTTTTAATTCGTCAATGATCCATTGATCAATTTCATCAGAAAATTCCTGAATATCAACATCCTCGCTATCAATATCAGTGTCCCTGTAAACATCAATTTCATAACCTGTAAGTTTTCCGGCTAATCTAATATTAAAACCACCTTTACCAATAGCTAATGAAACCTGATCGGGTTTCATATAAACTTCGGCCTTTTTATTTTCTTCATCCAAAACTATAGATGAAATTTTTGCCGGACTTAATGCTCTTGAAATATATAGTGAAGCATTTGAGGTAAAGTTTATCACATCAATATTTTCATTTTTCAATTCACGAACGATTCCATGTATACGCGAGCCTTTCATTCCTACGCAAGCTCCAACAGGATCAATCCTGTCATCATACGATTCAACGGAAATCTTAGCACGTTCACCTGGTACTCTTTCAATTTTTTTGATAGTTATCAAGCCGTCGTAAACTTCGGGAACTTCTGCTTCAAATAATTTTTCAAGAAAAATTGGTGATGTTCTTGATAAAATGATAACCGGTAAACTGTTACGCATTTCAACTTTGGAAACAACAGCACGTATGGTATCACCTTTTCTGTAAAAATCCGAAGGTATTTGTTCGGATTTGGGCAATATCAATTCAATATTTTCATCATCCAAAATAAGAATTTCTTTTTTCCAAATCTGATAAACTTCACCTGTGATTATTTCGCCGATACGTTCTTTATATTTATTATAAATACTGTCTTTTTCATATTCCTGTATTTTTGAAATCAGGTTTTGACGTATTGTAAGTATTTCGCGTCTGCCAAAATCCGATAATTTCAATTCTTCTGAAACTTCTTCGCCTACCTCAAAATCAGGTTCAATTTTTATTGCCTCGGAAAAAACTATTTGAAGGTTTTCGTCTTCAACTTCTCCGTCTTCAACAATTTCTCTGTTTCTCCAGATTTCCAGATCGCCTTTGTCAATATTTACAATGATGTCAAATTGTGCCTCATCTCCGTATTTTTTTTCAAGCATGTGTTTGAAAACATCCTCAATAATACGCATCATCGTTTCACGGTCAATGTTCTTAAATTCTTTAAACTCTGAAAAAGTTTCAACTAAGTTTATATGTTCCATTTTATTAATTTGTTTTAGAATGAGTTTTCCTTTCTTAAGTGAAATTATTCGTTTTCCATAAAAAGAGGGGACTTTTGTCCCCTCATTAATCATATCATATTTCCGAATTCCGCTGCAAATATACAAAATATATTTGAAAAACAAAGATTATAAATAATTTTAAAACGGCTAAATATTATTTTGATGTGCTGGGAGTAAAAATGTATTTATAATATTTTTAAGCAACACTGTTCCTTAACTATAGGTAACACAAAAAAAGTAATAATTATTATTCAGGAATTTTTTATTCTTACTTCTCTCAAAAATAAGGTTAATAAGGTTTGTGATGTGGTCGTCATGTTTTTTTACTAAGGTTTAAATTTTTATAAAAATAAGGTTTTGGAATTATGCAACAATATTATAATAACATCTTATTATTATACAAAAAACCTTAT
>JAUWKH010000056.1 GCA_030614305.1 Bacteroidota bacterium | reverse complement strand
TTTACATGATATTTTACCTCTTGAACCTCATTTATTAAACGGATACACACGAAAATATTTCCGGTCGTTTGATAAAGATTTCCGGGTTACTGTTGATAATAATATGATTTATCGGTATATCTCACGAAGAAATAATTCCTTTACTAATCATTCTATAAACTATACAGATATAATTGTTGAACTAAAATATAATTTTAATAAAGACAATTTGGCTAACTCAATTACAAATCATTTTCCTTTCCGTATAATAAAAAGCTCAAAATACGTAAACGGAATTGAATGTTTCAGTCAGGGGATTGCTGTTTAGAGACCTTTTTTGAATTACGATTAACGATTTTAGATTTCAGAAGTTTTTCCTGTTTTCAGTAAACATAAATAAAATTAAAAAAATCATTTATAAATATTTGTGTTTAGGATATCCCAATGCGGAAAATGGGAGAAGTTTTTCACTTCGCAACCCGCAACCATTCATCCATTTAACCATTCACTCATGAAAATAAATCCTTTTAACTCTGCGGGAAATACCTGTTAAAATTTCGTAGGGAATTGTATCCATATCTTTAGCTATGTTCTGAATAGGATAATCATCTCCGAAAATGATTACTTCATCTCCTTCCTTTGCCTGAATATCAGTAATATCAATCATACACATATCCATGCAAACATTACCAACAATATAAGCTGATTTTCCATTAACAAACAATTTTCCCCTGCGGTTGCCAAGTTTACGGCTAAGTCCATCTGCGTATCCGATGGGAACAATCGCTATAATCATATCATTTTCAGCTACACCTTTACGATTATAACCTATTGTATCTCTTGCAGGAATATTCTTTATCTGTGAAATACTTGATTTCAGAGTACTGACATTTTCCAAAGAATTTTGTTCGGTTCTGTCAAAAGCAATTCCATAAAGACTTATCCCTATCCGTACCATATCAAAACGGGCAGATGGAAAACGGTTTATTCCGGCAGAATTCAGTATATGAAGCAAAACAGGATGGTCAATTTTTGATTTCAATAAATCGCTCATTTTTTTAAACCGATCTATCTGCAGGTTTGTAAAATCATCATGTGCCGGCTCTTCACTCGCTGCAAGATGAGAAAAGATTGATTGAACATAAATTGACTTATTGATTTCCAGTTGCTTTGACAGTTTATCAATATCCTTTTCCTCAAATCCCAGTCGGTGCATACCTGTATCAAGTTTTATATGGATTTTTACCGGCTTGTTTTTTGGAAGGATATTTTTCTTTATTGCTTTTTCAAGTAAACCAAGTATTCTGAAATTATATATTTCGGGTTCAAGGCTATGCTTGATTATTCCGTCAAAACTTTGTTCATCGGGATTCATAACCATTATAGGTACGGTAATTCCTGCCTTTCTCAACTCAACACCTTCATCTGCATAAGCAACTGTTAAATAATCAATCCTGTGATACTGTAAAACATTGGCAATCTCAAAACTACCGCTACCATAAGAAAAAGCCTTTACCATTGCCATAATTTTGGTTGAAGGATTTAATTTTGAGCGATAGTAATTAAGATTATGTACCATTGCATTAAGGTCAACTTCAAGGATAGTCTCATGAGCTTTTTGCTGCAATGCTTTACTTATCTGCTCAAATTCAAATATCCTGGCACCTTTCAATAATATGCTTTCATTACGAAATGATGAAAAGGAGAATTTCCGGAGAAATTCATCAGTAGTTAAGTAAAAACATTTATCAATTTTAAATTTATCTGCTTGTTTGCTGATTGCCGGTCCTATTCCGATAATTCGCTTTATTTCTTTGTTTGATAATAAATCAGCTATTCCTGAATAAAGATCAACATCATTTCTTCCGCTTTGAAGTATATCGGACAATATTATTGTTTTTTCCTTATGTTGTTTTTGCTGATTCAAAAAATCCAGAGCAATACTGAGTGAATTAATATCAGAGTTATAACTGTCGTTGATGATTGAACAATTATTTATTCCTTCTTTTAGTTCTAATCTCATTGCGATTGAACAAAGTTTTAACATTCGTTTTGCTATCAGATCATTTTCATATTTCAAAAAAAGCATTGTTGCCCAGCAATGTATCGCATTTTCAATTGAAGCATTATCAGTAAAAGGAATAATAATTTTGATATTTTCATTTTTAAATTCAGCAGTAATTTTTGTTTCTCCATTAAGTTTTGAAATGTTTGTGATTAAAATATCTGCTCCGGATTTTTTGCTCCATGTAAATGAATTAATGTTTTTTAGAATTTCGGATCTAATAATTATTTCCTGTATTTCAGTATGGTCGGGTGAATAAATTAGTGTATCAACTTTTGTAAATAATTTTAATTTTTCCCCAACCTTTTGATTTGTTCGGATAAAATTTTTATCATGAGCTTGGCCGATATTTGTAAAAATTCCGATTGTAGGCTGAATAATTGGTTGAAGTTTATCCATTTCATCCGGCTCGGATATACCTGCTTCAAAAATTGCAAGATCATATTTTTGTTCCATTTGCCAAACGGAAAGCGGAACACCTATCTGTGAATTATAACTTTTCGGACTCCTGATAATTTTAATATTTTCACTCATCAATTGGTATAACCATTCTTTTACTATGGTTTTTCCGTTGCTTCCGGTAATACCGATTACAGGGATATCAAATTTTTTGCGATGTGCAGCACTTAATAATTGCAGGGCATTAAGCGTATTTTTAACAAGAATAAATGCAGTGTTTTTATATTCATTGAAATTTTTAGGTTTATGTGAAACAATAAAATACCTGATACCTTTTTTATATAGCTCATCAATATATTTATGTCCGTCGTTTCTTTTGCTTACCAGAGCAAAAAATAAACAATTATCCGGTGATATCAGTCTGCGGCTGTCTATTAGAATATCTTTTATGGGAATATCATGGGATTGATTGGATATCAAATCACCTTTTACAATTTTTACAATTTCAGAAACAGGGTAATCTATTCGGGGCATAATAAACGTTAATTCGGGTTTAATATAAAATTCAAATCTTTGAGTCTCTGCGTCTTTGCGTGATGAATTATTCAGGTAAGGACTACAGATTAGCTATGTTAATAAATGTTTCAAGTTTCATGTTAAAAAACACAGTAATTATGTTTATGAATTATTTTGGTCGGGTATGCTAAATTTAAGCGGATTTTTGTTTAATTCTTCATAAATTTGCCGGTTTTTATATATATCAATTGCAAAAAACATTGCCTGCCTGAACGATTCGGGTGATGCTTCATTTTTTCCTGCAATTTCATAAGCTGTTCCGTGTGCAGGAGATGTTCTGACGTAAGGTAAGCCGGCTGTGAAATTCACACCGCTTCCAAACGAAAGGGCTTTAAAAGGAATCATTGCCTGATCGTGGTACATGGCTAAAATACCGTCAAATTTAGAATATGTATTTGATCCGAAAAATCCATCGGCAGAATAAGGTCCATAAACCAAAATATTATCATCAAATGCTTTTTTTATTGCAGGAATAATAATTTCCTGTTCTTCTTTTCCTATTAAACCATTATCACCTGCATGAGGATTCAGTCCGAGTACAGCAATTTTGGGCTTTCTATTATTAAAATCTTTGATTAAAGAATCATTCATGATCCTGAGCTTGTCAATAATAATTTCCTGAGATAATTTACCGGCTACGTCCTTCAATGGAATATGACCGGTAACTACACCTATTTTGAAATTTTCACTGATCATCAGCATCAGGAATTTATCACATTCGAATTTTTGAGCAAGATACTCGGTATGTCCGTGAAAGTTAAAATCCTTTGACTGAATATTCTTCTTATTTATGGGTGCCGTAACAAGTACATCTATTTCATTATTTTTTAGGCTTTTTGTTGCAGATTCAAGTGCAAGTAATGATAATTCACCTGCAGTTTGGGTAGATTTGCCAAGTTCAATTTTTGCCTCACTATCATAGCAATTTATTATGTTAGGTCTTTTAGGATTGGCATATTCAGGCTTTTTAATCAAATTAAAACTAAAATCATTAATATTCAAAGTCTTCCTATGATAAGATGCAACTTTTGAAACACCAAAGACAATAGGGGTAAAAATTTCAAAGATACGGGAATCAATAAATGATTTAATTATAATTTCATAACCTACCCCGTTGATATCACCGTGAGTAATTCCAACTTTTATTTTCTTTTCTTTTTCAGGAGTATTATTCATTATAGTTGATATTTTTTTTGCAAAGATAAGATTTATAGCAACAATAAAAATAAAAACGGACTAAAGTCTAAAAAGTTGAGGAGGAAAATTCTTTTCCAACTTTCTTATCAGCACTTACTTTTAATAAAATCAAATAATAATCTTACACCTGTTCCGCTTCCACCAATACCCCTGTAACTGTCTTTTTTTTCTAAAAATGCCAATCCTGCAATATCGAGATGGATATATGGGTATTTTGTAAAGTGCTCAAGAAATTTTCCTGCAGTAATTGCTCCGCCTGTTGTGCCGCCAAGATTTTTTATGTCAGCAATTTCTGATTTTAGCTCTTCGGAATATTCATCCCAAAAAGGAAATTCAACAACACGTTCATAAACATTTTTTCCGCTTTTTTGCAATTCTTTAAATTCCTTTTCTGATTTTGTTTCCATCCCTACAATTCCGTATTTCCCGATTGCTCTTTGAGCTGACCCGGTTAAAGTGGCTAAATCAATAACAAGTTTAGGATTATATTTTTTAGCATAACTAAGTGCATCTGCCAAAATCATTCTGCCTTCGGCATCAGTATTTATGACTTCTACAGATGTTCCGTCAAACATTGTAATAATATCACCGGTAACATAAGCATTTCCGTCAAGACGATTATCAGTTGCAGGTATCAAACCTATAACATGAACAGGAAGTTTAGCCATTGAAATTGCATAAATCGCAGAAGCAACAGCAGCAGCACCTGCCATGTCGCTTTTCATATTTTCCATAAAATTGCCTGTTTTGATATTTAAGCCGCCGGTGTCGAAAACAATCCCTTTTCCAACAAAAACATAAGGTTTTGTATTTACCGGCGAATCGGGCTTCCATTCAATAATTGTAAATGTGGGCGGGTCAATACTGCCTTTGTTAACTGCAAGCAAACCTCCCATTTTTAAAATTTCAATTTTTTTCTTGTTTAAAACCTCAACTTTTGCACCTGTTTCCCTGCCCATTTTTTCAATTTCTTTTGACAGGGTTACTGCATTTAAAAATGAAACCGGTTCGTTAACCATATTTCGACAAATATTAGTCGCCTTGATTATTATGTTCAATTCGTCAATTTCAGCTTTTTTTACAGCCTTTGAGAAAATATTAATTGATTTCAGCGAATTTGCTTTTTCTTTTTTTTCTTTTTTGTATTTCAGAAACTGGTAATTACTTAGAGCCATACCTTCTGCGAAAGCTAAGGTTTCATCTGCCTTTCCTTCAACATCATTAATAAATATTTTACTTATTTTATTACTATTTATTTCAGCTAATATTTTATCTCCGGCTTTTCTGCACAATTCAAGTTTTTTGTATTTAATCTTTTCATTTTTTATAAACCGGATAAAAATCCAATTTGTGATGTGATTAAAAGATATCAGCTCTTTTTTGTTTTTAGCATGTTGTTGCCTTGCATAATTTATCTCAGTTTCGGATAAAATATCTGTATCCAGATTTTTTAAATCGGATAATAAAAAGACAATACTTTCAGTATCAACAATCTTGTTAACTTTATTAATTCTTGTATTCATAAAACTTATTAAATTCGTTAATAATTTTTTTTGTGGCACCGGTTTTTTCAAGAATATAATTTTTACAGATTTCCGAACATCCTAAATAATAGTTTCGGTTTTTCAACAATTTGTTAGTTATCTTTATTAAATCATTACTGTTTGAAATACTGAATGCCCCACCGAGTTTAACCAAATCCCTTGCTTCCTGAAACTTCTGATATTTTGGTCCGAAAATTACCGGCTTCCCAAAAGTTACAGGCTCCTGGATATTATGAATGTCAACTCCAAAGCCACCGCCAATATATGCTATGGTTGCATATTGGTAAAGATGGGCAAGAATCCCTACAGAATCAATTATTAAAATATCAGCTTCATTAATATTCTTATCAGTTGCTTCTGAATATCTTAAAACTTTAGAATTTATATTTTTTATAAGAGAGTCAACCCTCTCTTTATGAGTTTCGTGAGGGGCGATAATAAACTTCAGATCAAAAAAATTGTTTTTTATTAAATCAAGGATCAGTTCCTCGTCAGTAGGCCATGTGCTTCCGGCAAGGAAAATTTCGGAATTTTGTTTGAATTGCTCAATTAAAGGGAAAAGTTTTTTTTGTTGTGCAAGAGCAAATACTCTGTCAAAGCGCGTATCACCACTAAGCAAAACATTTTTTATTCCAATTGAATTAAGCAAATTTTCGGATTCTTTATTTTGAACAAAAAAATAAGAAATTTTATTCAGATTTTTTCTGAACCAAACACCATACCATTTAAAGAAGTGTTGTTCCTTCCTGAAAATTGCTGAAATAAAAAAGATTGGAATATCAGCTTTTGATAAAGCTTCAATATAATTATACCAAAAATCATATTTGATAAAAAAAGCAAGTTTTGGCTTAATGATTTTTATGAATTTCTTAGCATTTTTTTTTGTATCAATCGGCAGGTAAAAAATATAATCGGCACCTGTATAATTTTTTCTTATTTCAAATCCTGATGGCGAGAAAAAAGTAAGTAAAATTTTATGCTTTGGAAATTTTTCACGAAAAGATTCAATTACGGGTCTGCCTTGTTCAAATTCGCCAAGTGAAGCGCTATGAAACCATACGATGTTCTGCTCTTTTCCAATTGCCGTTTTTATATGGCTTAATAAATTTTTTCTTCCGGCAATCCATTGCCTAGCTTTTTTATTAAATAAAAAAACAATTAAAATAAGTAAATAATATCCATAGATTGCAAGATTATAAAGAAAGGCCATTACATCATTTGATTTAGTGGTAATAATATTTTTGGGAAGTGCGACCATAGAGTGGAATTATCCAACCTACTTTAATACCCGACAGGAGATCAAAATGTTTTGAATCATCTTTTATTCTCTCATCAAAATTAAAATCCCTGCGGTTTTTAGTGAATCCCTGTATGAATTCAAATCCGGCAAAAAAACTGATGAGTCTGTTATCACCCAAATACATATATCCGATAAATTCACTAAAAGCAATACCATTTGTATATCTATCGTATCCTCTTTTGTAGTCACCATCTAATTGAGGAATAGTATTATCTTCGACATCAATTCTGATTTTATGTTGCAGATACCCGATACTAGCTGTAATTATAATTCCTGAATTGCGATTAGGCCCAAACAATGGAAAAAGCCTTCCGAATTTGGCGGATAAGAATATTCCCCTTTCAAATAATTGATAAATTCCGTATGTTCCGTTAGCGTCAATAATTTCTCCATCACTTGTTATTAACATATCAAGTAATGAACTTTGGTTTTTTACAGTGTTTCCAAAAAGATAATTAAAATCCACACCTGTAATCCAGTTGTTTTTGGTTTTAATCTGAAAACCCGCACCGATATCCGAATTGCTGCCAAAACGGTTTTTCATATCACCTCCCGGAAATTGATAACCATAAAATGCGCTAAACATCATAATAGTGGTTGAAGAATCACTTATGCTTACTTGTGCCGGTGTTTGTGATGCAAAACAAAAAATAATGAGAGTGGACAATAAATATTTTTTCACCTGATAATGCTTTTATAAATGTTTAAAAAATATAACGCAAAGTTAATAAATTTATTTAAATATAATGTCAATAATTACAGGACTTTAGCAATATAGCACTTAATTTATCATTGTTTTTTACTGATAATACATTATTTTTGTAATAATAATAAAATATTCAGATATGTCAGAAAAACAAAAATCTTCCGATAAGCCGGTAAAACGAAAATCCTCAGATCTAAAAAGAAGAATGCGCGATGCATTGAAAGGAGGTGGTTCAAAAGCCATTGAAAAACAAAAAGCAATTGGAAAACTTACCGCGAGAGAAAGAATAATTGCTATTCTTGATCCAAAGACGTTCTATGAATATGATCTTTTTGTTGAGCATGCAGCTAAAGATTTTGACATGGATAAAAAATACCTTCCGGGTGATGGTGTAATTACAGGTACAGGGATATTGAGCGGGCATCCGGTTTGTATATATGCCCAGGATTTTACCATTGCAGGAGGTTCTTTAGGATATATGCATGCAAAAAAAATCACCAAAATAATGGACCATGCCATGAAATTGAAAGTTCCTTTGATCGGGATAAATGACTCAGGTGGTGCACGTATTCAGGAAGGTGTTAATTCACTTGCCGGTTACGGAGAGATATTTTACAGAAACACACAGGCATCAGGCGTTATACCGCAAATATCCGTAATTTTAGGTCCTTGCGCCGGTGGTGCTGTTTATTCTCCGGCTTTAACTGACTTTGTGTTTGTTGTTGACAAGATTTCTAAAATGTTTATCACCGGACCGGAAGTTATAAAAACAGTTCTTGGCGAAGAAATCTCAATGGAAGAACTCGGTGGTGCACTTGTTCACTCGGAAATTACAGGTAATGCACATTTTTATGCTGAAAGCGAACAGGAATGTTTTGACCAGATAAAACAACTTATTAGTTTTATTCCATGGAATAATAAGAAAAAAGCTGATTCGTTCCCGAAAAAATCTCCCAAATCCAAAAAATATAAGATTGATTCTGTTATACCGACTGATCCAAGACAACCTTATGACGTTAGAGATGTTATTAAAGCAGTTTGTGATGATTCGGAATTTATGGAGATTCAGGAAAGATTTGCACCTAATATTGTTATAGGTTTTGCACGCTTGGGTGGAGAAACAGTTGGATTTGTGGCAAACCAACCATTATATTTAGCAGGTGTTTTGGATGTTGATTCATCTGATAAAGCAGC
>JAUWKH010000385.1 GCA_030614305.1 Bacteroidota bacterium | reverse complement strand
TTAATTCCAATAGTGATGATTTTGCGATTATCTTTCATCCCGAAAAGGAAGAAGGATATTTTAGTTCAAACAGGAAAGGAGGAAAAGGTAAAGAGGATATCTACTATTTTATTATTCCACCGGTTGATTTTACTTTAACAGGTATTGTAAAAGACGACAGAACTTTACAGTATGTTCCGGGAGCCTGGGTAGAATTAGTTGGTTCTGACGGAATTTCTGTTTCTACCAAAACAAATTCAAAAGGTATTTATAATTTCGGGAAAAGCCAGGTATTACCTAATACAAATTATGATATTATTGTTTCTAAAGATGATTACTTTACTACAAAAGGAAGTGAAACAACAGTCGGTTTGGAACGAAGTAAAGATTTTGAACGGGACTTTATGTTGCAACCCATTCCTGAAGATCCGATATTGCTTCCTGAGATTCTTTACGATTTGGCAAAATGGAATTTAAAACCACAGTATGAGGATTCGCTGCAGGGACTTATTAAGACACTGGATGCTAACGAAACTATTACAATAGAGCTTGCATCACATACCGATGCAAGAGATACTGATGAAAGAAATGATATTTTGTCGCAAAAACGTGCACAATCCGTTGTTGACTATCTGATCTTAAGAGGTATAGATCCCGATAGGTTAGTGGCAAAAGGTTATGGGGAAAAAACTCAGAGAAAATTGAAAAAAGAAATTACCCGCGACGGATTTACTTTTACAAAAGGAACAAATCTGACAGAAGAATACATCGCATCATTAAGCACTGAAGCCGAAAAAGAAGCTGCACACCAATTAAACCGCCGTACTGAATTTTCGGTTTTAAATAAGGATTTTGTTCCTAAACCGAAAAACCTTGAAATAACATCAAAAGTTAAAATCCAGATAAATCCCGAAGAAAACATTGTTAAATATACCGAAGAACCTAAAACAGGTGCAATACAGGCAAAATGTTTAATTAACGGATATTATATGCAATTTACCTATGATAAAAATGTGCCGGCACAGATGTCACTTAGATCTGCATTGGTTTTATTGAATAAAGGAGCTATCAGTAAATCCGATTTTAAAGGAGATATAAACAAAGTGCTGGCAGAAGGTTCAATTGCAAATAATGCTGTTTTTACAATCAAAGACTTAAGAATTGCAAGTAAAACCATTAATGACATTGATATAACCGTTAATCACAAACTTAAACAATCTCTTATATTGGGTGATGATATTTTATCAAAATTCGGCGATTACAGAATTGATAAACAACAGAAAGAAATTGTTTTTACATATAAAGAATAAATATTTTATTAAAAAATGCCGGATAGTTCACGATACAGTCAAAGAGGAGTTTCAGCATCCAAACAGGATGTTCATAATGCTATAAAAAAAATTGATAAAGGCATTTTTCCAAAAGCTTTTTGTAAGATAATTCCTGATATTATTGCAGGTGACGAATCATATTGCAACATCATGCATGCCGATGGTGCAGGTACAAAATCTTCGCTGGCATATATTTACTGGAAAGAGACCAGCGACATTTCCGTTTGGAAAGGAATTGCCCAGGATGCCATAGTGATGAATCTTGATGATTTATTGTGTGTTGGCGTTACTGACAACATACTGCTTTCCTCTACAATCGGAAGGAACAAAAATTTAATTCCAGCCGAAGTTATCTCCGAAATTATCAATGGTACCGAAGAATTTCTTGAAAGAATGAGAACTTTCGGAATAGGAATATATTCAACAGGGGGAGAGACTGCTGATGTTGGTGACCTTGTAAGAACAATCATTGTT